>NZ_JAAHFV010000088.1:0-19063 GCF_010672755.1 Moorena sp. SIO1F2 | reverse complement strand
GTCTATGTTGCACAGAAGCGCAAGATCGGCGTCGGCGACAAGCTTGCTGGTCGCCACGGAAACAAGGGTGTTATCTCTCGAGTTCTTCCAGTCGAAGATATGCCATACATGGAAGATGGAACCCCGGTTGATGTAATCCTCAACCCACTTGGTGTTCCGTCTCGTATGAACGTCGGCCAGGTTCTCGAATCGCACCTTGGTTACGCCGCCCGCTGGGGTTGGGAAAGGAGTGTGGGGTCCGGGCGCGGGGAGTCAGATTAACAACACAACAGGGAGCAGGGAGTGGAGAGCAGGCAATTTTGGATCAAAAATTCTCACAATTTCTAAACGCATCCCTATACTAAGCACCTAAACAAAATTAATTTCCTACTACCAATCTCTGTAACCCTTACATCGTAAGGTTTTGAGTTTTGGGAAATGTGTAATTAATTTTGTGCACCTGCTTATCAGAGCAAGCTAAAACAGATCAGCTGGCTATAGCTTTAGTATAAATTTTCTGGATAAGTGACATTTCCATAGTAAACTATACATCGGCTGCTATAACTTATGTAGCTATACCCGCAAGGCAAGAGGAAAGAGTTTACTACAAAAGCTTTTCAGCTTTTATCAGTGTCCTAACTTTAATGGGTACTGCTATACCTGATAGCTGATATGCGAATGCTTACCTTAATTTGCTAATTGGCCGCCCATTTTTGAAAACCAATACACTTATCCAAGGAGAAAGTAACTACCATGATAGAATTTGATTCATCATTGTTTAAAAATAAGGTTAAATCTCTTTTTTTGCACACAGAGGAAGAAACTCTTGCTGCTTATATCTATAGCACTCCTGATCCTAATATTGAAAATGATCCTGCTAGGGGCGAAGAATATTATAGACAAGTAATTGAAGAAAGTGTTGATTATTACCTTTATAAGGAAGAGGTTAGGCTCATTAACACAGTGGCTAATCAACTATCAAATTATGTGCCACAGGGGGTGAATCTCGTTGAATTCGGACCAGGAACAAAAACAGCATTTATCAACAAAACTATGCCTTTCCTGAAGTCATTGAATCATAATATCACAAAGTATATTCCCGTAGATTTGTGCAAAACTTATTTGGATCAGGCAAAAGACGTTTTGCAAGATGAGTTGCCAGATATGTTGGTTAAACCCATACAAGACGACTTTATTGAGAATACGGATCTCGTTAAACAGTTTGACAAACCGTTAGTTTGGTTTAAAGGAAGCACAATCACTAATTTATCTACAAACCAATGTATCGATTTTATGAAAAACATATCTCAAGCCTTGCCCTCAGAAGGTATTCTAATCGTTGGTGTAGATGCTAATCAAAGCGAGTCTTCATTAAAAAAAGCCTACGATACTGAAGAAATGGCAAATCTTATGTTAAGCGTACTATATTGGGTTGATCGCGATTTGCCAACAACCAACTTTAATCCTGAAGCATTTAAGTATCAGCCTGAATGGACTCCAAACAATTATTGTTTGAAACATAATGCGATTGCTACCAGCAACCAAGACTTTGTTTTTGATGGGGTTAATATCAGCATCAAAGAAAATGAAAAATTCCATCTTTTAAGTTCTTACAAATATCCCGTTGATTATTTTCAAAAAATAGCTAGGCAAGCAGGATTAGAACCCTTAACTCATTTTGTTGATGAAAGTAAACGCATGGTTATTCATGTTTTAGCTTCAAAAAATAGCGTTGCTTAATAATGGAATGATCTGAAGAGTTTTGTGGTAAGCATTAAGCTATCAGTTATCAGCTATCAGCTTATGGGTCATGGGTCATGGGTCATGGGTCATGGGTCATGGGTCCCAGGGTCGAAGCCTGTGCCACCTTGAGGTGCTTTTGAATAAAATAAACTGAAGGCACCTCAAGTAGCGTGTGCGTAGCATATAAGCTGATAACTGTTCGCGTAGCGTGTGCGTAGCACATACGCTGACCGCTGATCACTAATAGCTGAATGCTTATATGACGGTCGCAGTACCCTTAGAGGCAGAGTGATGGACACAACTGGACTCGAACCAGTGACCCCCACGATGTCAACGTGGTGCTCTAACCAACTGAGCTATGCGTCCAAACCATCCATTATGATAGCACACATTTAGAATATAGCAATTTTATTTATTTAAACCTTCTAGCAAAGGGAACAGGGAGCAGGGAGCAGGGAGCAGGGAGCAGGGAGCAGGGAGCAAAAGATTTCCTAAGCTTTGCTTCGACTGCTATAGCAATTCTCAGCAACCTTTGAGGGAAATTGCTATTGCTAGCATGCCTATTGCTAGCATGCCTATTGCCTCTTGCCTCTTGCTAGCATGCCTATTGCTAGCATGCCTATTGCCTATTCCCTTTCCTTCAAATTCTTTTGAAGGAGGACATGACAGATTAGTTCTGCTAAAATATCCTGGTCGTTCAGCCTTTACCAGCATCTTTATCTTTGAGTCAACCAATAGAGACCGCCAGTATCGATACATTAGCCCAGGAACTCGCAGCCATACAGCAAACTGGTTCTAAGCGAATTGCCTTGTTGGGTTCACGTCACGTTCCGATCACCCATCAGAATCTAATTGAGATGATGAGCTATGCCTTAGTGCAAGCCGGTAATCGTCTGATTACCTCTGGTGCCACTGGAACCAACTTAGCTGCCATTCGAGGTGCTATGCGAGCCGATCCGTCCTTGCTAACGGTAATTTTGCCCCAAAGTCTTCAGCGACAGCCACTGGAATCCCGAAATTACTTGGAGAAGGTAATGCATTTGGTGGAAAACCCCCAAAATGATACCTTGTCTCTCGCTGAAGCTAGTGCCTTGTGTAATGCCGAAATTATTGCCCGGTGTCAGCAGTTAATTTGTTTCGCATTCCATGATAGCCGTACCCTCCTGAACACCTGTAAGGAGGCAGAACAGCAAAGTAAGGTTGTTACTCTGTTCTATTTTGATTAGTTGTGATTAATTGTAATTAATTTTGATTAGTGTGAGCTAGACTATGCATCTATCCGGTTCGGGAATTTTACTTTACTGTATTGTGGGGGCAACGGTTTTAATATATCTACCGTATCTGGTAGTTGCCTACAGCCGTTTCAAACTAGGCTATGACCAAAGTGCCCCTCGCGCCATGTTTGATCAGCTACCGCCCTATGCCCAACGAGCGACTTGGGCACATCAGAACTCCTTTGAAACGTTTATTGTATTTAGCGCAGCAGCGTTGATGGCCTATATAACGGGTCAGAATTCAACCCTCGCCATCGGGTGTGCGATCGCATTTGTAATTGCCCGAGTCTTCTACTCGGTGTTTTACATTCTCGATATTCCCTTGGGGCGATCGCTGATGTTTGGCATCGGCTCTCTTTCCACTGGTACTCTGTTTGTTCTGAGTCTAAGCAGCGTCAGTGGCTAGACCAGATCAAGTCCACTTGCTTCGGGCCTTGATAGTTTTGGTTGTTGGTCATTTGTCTTGAGAGCCACCAGGTTGAGCCACCTCCCCAAGACTTATGGGCTTATTCAAGACTGATGCTACCGGGCTTGATATCAATAGGTTTAAAAATTTTGTATAGGGTGCAACAAATTTCCATTTTGGTTTTAAGCTGTTAGATAGTGAGTCACTATTGCTCACGGCCTACCGCTGACCGTTATTAATTATGGCTAGTACCTATTCTTTTGATATTGTTAGTGACTTTGATCGACAAGAGTTGGTCAATGCTGTGGATCAAACTATTCGTGAAATCAAAAGTCGTTACGACCTCAAAGATACTAAAACCACTGTCGAATTAGGAGAAGAATCTATCACCATCAATACTGATAGTGAATTCACCCTAGATGCTGTGCATACTGTTATTCGTACCAAAGCCGCGAAACGGGAACTTTCGCAAAAAATCTTCGACTATGGTAAAGTAGAATCAGCTAGTGGTAATCGTGTCCGCCAAGAAATCACGCTAAAAAAAGGCATCAGCCAAGAATATAGTAAAAAAATCACCAAATTGATTCGAGATGAATTTAAAAAAGTACAAGCCTCGATTCAAGGTGATTCAGTTAGAGTATCTAGCAAATCTAAAGATGACTTACAAGATATCATCCAGCGGTTGAAGCAAGAAGATTTGCCGATTGCTTTGCAATTTACTAACTATCGCTAAGTAAGCATTCAGCCTTCAGCTATCAGCCGTCAGTCGTCAGCCGTCAGCCGTCAGCTAAAAGCTCACGCTACTTGAGGTGCCGTCAGCTTATTTTATTCAAAAGCACATCAAGGTGGCACAGGCTTCTAGCCTGTGACCCATAAGCTGATAGCTGATAGCTGATAGCTGATAGCTGATAGCTGATAGCTGATAGCTGATAGCTGATAGCTGATAGCTGATAGCTGATAGCTGATAGCTGATAACTGATAGCTGATAACTGATAGCTGATAGCTAAATGCTTACACTCTAGACTACTATGGCTTGATCCCAGAGATGACTTCCTTAGCTGCTGCTAATGTGCGGTCAATATCCTCCTCGGTGTGAGCTAGGGAAGTAAATCCTGCTTCAAATTGTGAGGGGGCTAGGTAAATCCCACGCTCTAACATGCCCCGATGGAAAGCAGTGAATTTGGATGAATCAGAGGTTTTGGCATCATCGAAGTTGTGAACAGGAACACCAGTAAAGAACATGCCAAACATAGCGCTGATGTAACCACCAGTAGTTGCATGACCAGCATCTTTAGCAATTTGCAGTAATCCCTCGGAGAGCTTTTTAGTAATACTATCTAGCTGTTCATAGGTACCCGGTTTCTTCAGTAACTCCAGGGTTTTAATGCCTGCTGTCATGGCTAGAGGATTCCCAGAAAGGGTTCCGGCTTGATACATTGGCCCTGCTGGTGCCACCATCGACATGATATCCTTTCGTCCGCCATAGGCTCCCACGGGCAAACCACCACCGATAATTTTACCTAGGGTAGTCAAGTCAGGAGTGATGCCAAATTTCTCCTGAGCACCACCGTAGGCAATCCGGAAGCCAGTCATCACTTCATCAAACACCAGTAGAGCGCCATGGTTTTGAGTCAGTTCCCGCAAGCCTTCAAGAAAACCAGGCACAGGAGTGATGAAACCAGAATTCCCCACCACCGGTTCTAGGATGACCCCAGCAATATCATTGGGATATTGCTCAAATAAAGCTTTAACGGCGTCCAGGTCATTATAGGTAGCGGTTAACGTATTAGCAGTGGCCGACTTAGGAACACCAGGGGAATCCGGTAAACCTAGAGTAGCGACTCCAGAACCAGCTTGTACCAGCAGCATATCAGCGTGACCATGGTAGCAGCCAGAAAATTTGATAATTTTGTCCCGTCCTGTGAAGGCACGCATCAGGCGCAGCACTGCCATACAGGCTTCGGTGCCAGAATTAACAAACCGCACCATTTCAATACTAGGAACGGCGTCAATCACCATTTGTGCTAGCACGTTCTCTAGGGCAGAGGGAGCGCCAAAACTGGTACCCTTGTCTAGAGCCTGGTGCAATGCCCCAATAACTTCTGGATGAGCATGACCGCAAATGGCTGGTCCCCAGGTACCTACATAGTCAATGTACTGGTTTCCATCTACATCCCAGATGTATGCTCCTTGAACTCGGTCAAATACAATCGGTTCTCCCCCTACTGATTTAAAGGCTCTGACTGGGGAGCTGACCCCTCCTGGCATTAGGTTCTTGGCGGCGCTGAAAATTTCTTGTGATTTAGTGGTTTTAAACGACGTAGTGCTAACCAAAATAGTCTCCTAATATCAATACTGTACGGGTTAGTTGAAAATAAGGTAAAAATCTCTCACCCCATTACCCCCCTTAAACAGAGCAACAGGGAACTTTGGCTCAGGGAACTTCGGCTTAGGGGCAATACTGGACAAGAGACTATTATCCTATGGAGACTGATCCGTTTTGAATTTGTAAAGAAAGAATCCAGATTTACTGATCAATATTTAGTGATCAATTGGATGTCAGGTGTGGTATCTTGTAGGGTGTATCTCATTAAAGCTGTTTGACCGGCTGGGTGTTTCAATCTGTTGCCCTAAAACTATGTCAGCATCTGAACCGACTTCCATTAGCCAAGCTATACCAGTTGACCAAATTCGCTACAACGATCAAGGACTAGTGCCAGCCATTGTCCAAGATTACCTAGATGGTACGGTACTAATGATGGCTTGGATGAATCGGGAGTCATTGCAAAAAACCCTCGATACAGGAGAAACCTGGTTTTGGAGTCGCTCTCGTCAGGAATTGTGGCACAAGGGTGCTACATCTGGGCATTTACAACGGGTAAAATCCATCCGCTACGATTGTGACAGTGATGCTTTACTCGTGACGGCGGAACAAATTGGTGATATTGCCTGCCATACCGGTGAGCGTAGCTGTTTCCATCGAGTGGGGGCTAAGAAAGTAGCCCCTCCAGCAGATACCTTGTCTCAGTTGTTTGAGATAATTTGCGATCGCCGTGACCATCCCGTAGAAGGGTCCTATACCTGTAAGTTGTTTAAGGGTGGGGATAATAAGATTCTTAAAAAAATTGGGGAAGAAGCGGCAGAAGTGGTAATGGCTTGTAAGGATGATGACCCGGATGCGATCGCATCTGAAGTAGCGGACTTGCTCTACCACAGCCTAGTTGCTATGGCTTACCATCAGGTTGATGTACAGGATGTTTATCGCAAATTGCAACAGCGCCGTCGATAGTGTTGGTGATGGTGAAAAAGGTGATTGGTAATTGGAGCAGATTTTGATCATAGAAAGAAGCCAAAAGGCCAATCACCATGGACGCGATCGCGTCTGTTAGAGAGCATCGCTTTTTTTAACCAAATCCTGTAAACTGGCCCAGGTACTGTTAACCATAGATAACAAATAACTACCTTGGCTTACGATAATATCTGTAAATATCTCGCAGAAAACTACCCAGCTGATTTGGTTAGGTGGCTTCATGGTATTGAAGTTACTGAAATCTCGGTGCTCAAAACTGAGTTAAATACCGAACCGATTCACGCCGATTCCTTGACGCTGCTGCAAACCCCTAATCAAATCCTACAGTGGGAATTTCAAACCCTACCGGCTTCCAAGCCATCCCTACCATTGCGCATGCTCAAGTATTGGGTCAGACTCAAAGAAAAGTATAACTGTCCCGTTGAACAGGTCGTGATATTTCTCAAGTTCACCACCTCAAACAAAGCTTATACTAATCAGTTGCTGGAGGGTAACACCAGCCATGGCTATCGAGTAATCAGGATGTGGGAGCAAGACCCTGAGCAATTTTTGGCCAATCCCGCCTTATTGCCTTTTGCCACTTTAGCATTCAGTGAGTCTCCTAAACGATTATTAGAGCAAGTGGCGGCAGCAGTAGATAGGATTGAAGAACCACTAGCTTTTAGTAACATATCCGCTTGTACCCAGTTACTAGCTGGTTTGCGGTTTGACCAACGGTTGATCACAGAATTATTTCCGGAGGAAGTGATGCAAGAGTCTGTAATTTATCAGAAGATAATTCAAAAAGGACATCAACTGGGTTTACTCGAAGGAAAACGGGAAGGTTTACTCGAAGGAAAACGGGAAGGTTTACTCGAAGGAAAACGTGAAGGAAAACAAGAGGAAGGATACTCAATCGTTATACGTCAACTGACCCGTCGGTTTGGGAGTGTTGACGACCAGCTACAACTGGGGATTCAAAAGCTTTCTGTTGCTCAATTGGAGGAGTTGAGCGAGGCGCTGTTGGATTTTGAGACAGTCACAGATGTAGCTGTGTGGTTGGCATCCCATCAGCAATAAATCGGATGCCTACACATCCAAGCTCACTGGCATGCTCCCACACTTCCTACCTAGGTGCGCTCTTACCATTAATAATTAAATTCGCCACGGGTCGCACCTCTTGTAAGTGTGGGCTTCTCGCCAAAACCAGTCCTTGCTTGTGCCTATTCCCTACTGCCTGTTTCCTGTTCCCTGTGCCCTGTTCCCTTTGCTATATAAATGCTATAAATTAGCTATTTGCTTCCGATTGAACCGATTAAAAATCCAGTTTAATAATTGGGGAAAAAAACGTTTAATAACTGAGATAATTTTTGCCATTCCATCAGGAAAAACCTGAGGTTTATTATCAATGATTCCTTGAATCGTTTCGCCCATGACCTTAGCCGGATCAGTTACTAAAAATTCCGGCAACCCCTGATTTTCTTTGGCAAGGGTTCCATACTGTTCCGACTGGAGAATGGGAGTACGGCTGTAAAAGGGATAAACAGCTGTAACCTTCACGTTGTAAATTTTAACTTCATTTAAAAGCCCTTCGCTGAATCCTCGCAACCCGAATTTACTAGCAGCATAATGAGCCATGCCAGCGGGTGCCACCCAGCCAGCAGCAGAGGAAATGTTAACGATGTGACCTTGGCGACGCCTAATCATATCGGCGGCAAATAGAGAACTTAATCGCATTGGTGCCAGCAGATTTACCTGCATCAGCCTTTCCCATTTTTCCCCAGGAACTTCGTCCATGCGACCAAAAAGCCCAATTCCAGCATTGTTGATCAAAATATCGATTGCTATTCCGAGGTTTTTAACCTGGTGATAAAGGGTTTCGCATCCGTCATGTTCAGAAAGATTAATTTCCAAAAGAGCAAGTATATCCCCAGTTTTAACCTCCCGTTGAATAGCCTCGGCACGCTCTTTAAGAAGAGTTTCATCAAGATCCGTGAGGATCAAATGGCTACCAGCTTCTAATAATTGCCGAGTCAGTTCCTGACCGAATCCACCGGCGGCACCGGTGATGAGTACCACAGCTCCATGGAGATTGCTCATCTAATTGTTCTCAATTTTTGCTATCGGTTAAATTTTAGGAGATTGGAGTATTCCCCATAGTAATAAAAACCCGGGTAAATTAATGTTAGGTATCAGCGACGCATATTTTATTAATGGTGGCCAAAACATTGGAGCTATAAAACGTAGAGAGCGTAGTGATACCGGACGTAACCCGTCTTTATCGATAATTCCATAGTGCTCAGCCAGTTCTGCGACAATTCGAACGCGGCCTGTAAAGTGCATTACAGTTGGGTCTGCAGCAAGGGCAGCAATAACGCGCCCTGTTAGTAAAGGAGTTTCCCAATTATAGCCTTGAGAGATCACTTGGCTTTGCTGATTACGTGGTTTATCTTCTCCCATTTGCAAAGCCAAACTGGAAATATGTTCGGTACCAACTATGCCTGGCCAAATCGAAAGGGACGTCACATTATATGGCTTGAGTTCAACAGCCATATCAGCAGCAAGTCGATCGCAAGCTGCTTTACCCGCTCCATAGGCAGCACCAAAGATGTAAGACATGCCCCCCCAAGATGAGATGGTGCAAATCAGCCCCTGCTGACGCTGAATCATCAGTCGAGCTGCAAAAACACTGGCAATATAATGGCTGCGGAGACCGACATGATTGACAGCATCCCAAAGATTCTCAGCGCATTCCCAAAATGGTTTTTCGTATCCATCCTTCAATGCCTGCACTCCTGAAAAGGCATTATTGACCAGCAGATCCAGTTGTCCCTTCTGCTCGTCTTGAATCCGTTCAAAGAGTAAGCGCACTTGTTGGTCGTCGCTATGATCTACCATTACCGGAATACAAATCCCACCAGCATCTTGCACAGCTAATTGGGTTTCCCGAAGACTACCGGAAACTCCCTCTGTGACATTGGAACTGTCGAGACTACGACCAGTAATATATACCGTAGCACCTGCCTCACCAAGGCCAATCGCAATTCCTTTACCAATACCACGGCTGGCACCCGTGACCAAGGTGACTTTGCCTTTAAGGCTTTCCATAATTGCTTTTTTTGATATTGATATTAATTCATGTTAACATTTTTTTGACATTTTATGGTTGAGATTTTTATCTAAACGTCGATGATCGGTAAACGTAACTCTCGAACTAAACAATAAAACGAATAATCCCCTACAATTATACCATAAAAATACTCAAAATGCAAGTAGTTATTATTGGTGCAGGAATGTCTGGTATCTGCATGGGTATTAAACTTAAAAAAGCAAAAATTCCTTTCATTATTTTAGAAAAATCATCTCGACTTGGAGGGACTTGGCGGGATAATAACTACCCAGGATGTGCCTGTGACATTCCCGCTCATTTATATTGCTACTCTTTTGAAATGAAACATGATTGGGGTCAAGTTTATCCCTCTCAGGCAGAGATATTGAAATACTTAGAACAATGCACACGTAAATACAATATTTATCCCCATATCCGTTTTAATCAAGAGGTTATTAGTGCCCATTTCAATGCCCAAAATTGCCTCTGGTATGTTAACACAGCTGAGAATGAAACGATAACAGCTAACATACTGATCAGTGCCTGGGGAGGTTTAAATTTACCCAAATTACCGAATTTAAATAGCTTGGAAACCTTCAAAGGAGTCTCGTTTCACTCAGCTAGATGGAATCACACCTTTGATTTAACTGATAAAACTGTGGCAGTTGTAGGAACTGCAGCGAGTGCAGTTCAATTTATACCAGAAGTTGCCAAAAAAGTCAAAAAACTATTCATTTTTCAAAGAACTCCTAACTGGATTACTAACCGAGACGATGGGACTTATTCAGCCCAGATGCAATGGTATTTTAAGAATTTCCCTATTCTGATGCAACTGCACCGTGGATTACTATACTTGCGTAATGACTTAATCAATTTTTCTCTATTCACTACTGGAAGTTTTATCGGTAAGTACCTGCGAAAACAATTGGAAAAACGCATACACCAGGAAATTGATGACTCCCGAGTACGGGATGCGGTGATGCCCAGCTATCAACCCGGTTGTAAACGAATTTTAATTAATAACGACTTTTATCAAACCCTGAACCGAAATAATGTAGAATTGATTACAGATAAGATAGAAAGCATAACTACTGATAGTCTGGTAACCGAACAAGGAAAAGACTATAAAGTTGAGGCTATTATCTATGCTACAGGATTTAACTCTTTGTCCTATCAAAAAATCGATATACGTGGTAGCAACGGAGAGAGTATAGCGGAGATATGGGGCAACGAACCAGAAGCGTATCTTGGTATTTCTGTTCCCCATTTCCCTAACTTTTTTAGTCTGTTAGGACCGAACACTGGTTTGGGTCATAGCTCGGTCATCTTAATGGTAGAGTGCCAAGTTAATTATATTATCGGCTGCTTGAATAAAATGCTCAGAGAAGACTGGAAATCTCTGGAAGTGAAGGAGGAAGCCATGAGACTTTATTATCAGGATTTATGGAAAACTATGGAAAAGAGGGTGTGGACAAAAGAAAACTGTATGAGTTGGTATCAAAATAAAGATGGCAGAGTATTCGCTTTGTGGCCTGGTAATACTATCCAATATTGGTGGGCTACAAGAAAACCAATTTTCGATGACTATATTTCTACCTAGCCTAGTTGCGTTCGCACAAGCGCGGAAGCTGAGGCCGTAGGCCACGCTTTGCGTTCGCGTAGCGTCGGCTTTGCCGAAACGCTTCATCGCTACGCGATTGACCTTTGGTCACGCTACGCGAACGCTTTTTTTGACCAAATCCTGTAAACTTGGCCAGGTAGTCTTAACCACAGATAACTACTTTGGGTTACGATAACATTTGTAAATATCTCGCCGAAAACTATCCAGCTGATTTGGTCAGGTGGCTTCATGGTATTGAAGTTACTGAAATATCAGTCCTGAAAACTGAGTTAAATACCGAACCGATTCACGCCGATTCCTTGACCCTGCTGCAAACCCCTAATCAAATCCTACAGTGGGAATTTCAAACCCTACCGGCTTCCAAGCCATCCCTACCATTGCGCATGCTCAAGTATTGGGTCAGACTCAAAGAAAAGTATGATTGTCCGATTGAGCAGGTGGTTATATTTCTGAAATCCACTCGCTCAGAAAAAGTTTATACTAACCAGTTGGTCGATACTAACACCAGTCATCGCTATCGAGTAATCAGACTGTGGGAGCAAGACCCTGAGCAATTTTTGGCCAATCCCGCCTTATTGCCCTTTGCAACTCTGGCATTCAGTGAGTCCCCGACAAGATTATTAGAGCAAGTGGCGGCAGCAGTAGATAGGATTGAAGAACCACTAGCTTTTACTAACATCTCCGCTTGTACCCAGTTACTAGCGGGTTTGCGGTTCCACCAAAGGTTGATCACAGAATTATTTCCGGAGGAAGTGATGCAAGAGTCTGTAATTTATCAGAAGATCATTCAAAAAGGACATAAACTTGGTTTACTGGAAGGAAAACGCGAAGGTTTACTTGAAGGAAGGCAAGAGGAAGGTTACTCAATCGTTAGACGCCTGATCACCCGTCGGTTTGGTAGTGTTTCAGACCAGCTACTTGAGGGGATCCAAAAGCTTTCTGTTGCTCAATTGGAGGAGTTGAGCGAGGCGCTGTTGGATTTTGAGACAGTGACAGATATAGCTGTGTGGTTGGCATCCCATCAGCAATAAAAAAAGCGATGCTCTCAAAGAGCCCCTACGCGAAAGCGATTGGCCTATGGCCACGCTACGGGATGCTCTGCAAGAGCCGCTACGGGATGCTCTGCAAGAGCCGCTACGCGATTGACCTTGGCCAAAAGGCCACGCTACGCGAATGGTCACGCTACGCGATGAAGCTTCGCTTCCGCTAAAAGCGATCGCTTTTTTTGACCAAATCCGGTAAACTGGCCCAGGTACTGTTAACCATAGATAACTACCTTGGCTTACGATAATATCTGTAAATATCTCGCCGAAAACTACCCAGCTGATTTGATCAGGTGGCTTCATGATATTGAAGTTACTGAAATATCAGTCCTGAAAACTGAGTTAAATACCGAACCGATTCACGCCGATTCCTTGACCCTGCTGCAAACCCCTAACCAAATCCTGCAGTGGGAATTTCAAACCCTACCGGTTTCCAAGCCATCCCTACCATTGCGGATGCTAAAGTATTGGGTCAGACTCAAAGAAAAGTATAACTGTCCCATAGAGCAGGTGGTGATATTTCTGAAATCCACTAACTCAGAAAAAGCTTATACTAATCAGTTGGTCGATACTAACACCAGTCATTGCTATCGAGTAATCAGGATGTGGGAGCAAGACCCTGAGCTATTTTTGACCAATCCCGCCTTATTGCCCTTTGCGACTCTGGCATTCAGTGAGTCTCCAACCAGATTATTAGAGCAAGTGGCAGCAGCAGTAGATAGGATTGAAGAACCACTAGCTTTTACTAACATATCCGCTTGTACCCAGTTACTAGCTGGTTTGCGGTTTGACCAAAGGTTGATCACAGAATTATTTCCGGAGGAAGTGATGCAAGAGTCTGTAATTTATCAGAAGATCATTCAAAAAGGACATAAACTTGGTTTACTTGAAGGAAAACTTGAAGGAAGGCAAGAGGAAGGGTACTCAATCGTTAGACGTCTGATCACCCGTCGGTTTGGGAGTGTTGAAAACCAGCTACTTGAGGGGATCCAAAAGCTTTCTGTGGCTCAATTGGAGGAGTTGAGCGAGGCGCTGTTGGATTTTGAGACAGTCACAGATTTGACAGTCTGGTTGGCATCCCATCAGCAATAAACAGGATGCGTGGAAATTAAGAATTAAGAATTAAGAATTGGGAATTAAGAATTGAGAATTAAGAATTAAGAATTGAGAATTGAGAATTAAGAATTGGGAATTGGGAATTAAGAATTGGGAATTGGGAATTGGGAATTAAGAATTGGGAATTGGGAATTAAGAATTGAGAATTGGGAATTCTGCCTTCTGCCTTCTGTCTTCTGCCTTCACCATTCTGCCTTCACCATTCTGCCTTCTTAATTCTTAATTCTTAATTCTACATTCTTAATTCTACATTCTTAATTCTACATTCTTAATTCTACATTCTTAATTCTACATTCTGACCAACAACCTTCAACTTGAAACAGACATTTGATACCGTCCCAAGGCCAACAACGGGAAATATTGTTGATAGAAGTGGTACTTCAAATAAAAATGACTGGGAAAACCTGTGCCTGTAAACTCGGTTTCATCCCAACTGCCATCGGGCTGTTGAGTTGACACTAAGTAGTTGACTCCCATATCAATGGCATCCCTTGCCCAGTTGCCAGTAGCTTCTCCTGCTGCCATTAAACCAATTAAAGCCCAAGCGGTTTGAGATGCGGTACTGATTCCTAGTCCCTTAAGACTGGGATCATCGTAACTAAGACAGGTCTCACCCCAGCCACCATTGAGGTTTTGACATTTCACTAGCCAAGCCGCACCCCGTTCGATACTACGTTGGTGGGTGTGAGGCGCTATTTTAGATAAGGCGGAAAGAGCACTACTGGTGCCATAGATATAGTTAACCCCCCAACGACCAAACCAGCTGCCATCGGCTTCCTGTTCCTGAATCAAAAATGCGATCGCTTTCTCTAACTGCTGGGATTCTATGGATAAATTACACGAACCCAGCATTTCCAGGACCCGTGCGGTCACATCCGCTGTGTTAGGGTCAATCATCGCTTTCAGGTCAGCATAGGGCAGAGAATTGAGCCAGTGTTGATTATTATTAATATCAAACGCCGCCCAACCCCCTTGGTTACACTGCATTGATGCTATCCAAGCCAAGCCACGAGCTATGGCTGCCTGCTTTAGTTTCTGATTAGGCAGTTTCAAGCTATTCAAGGCCATAATCACCACTGGGGAATCATCTAAATCGGGATAGAAACGGTTTTGAAACTCAAAGGCCCATCCTCCTGGTTTCCCTTGGGGATTCTTGACCACCCAATCCCCATAGTCTAGTATTTGCTGCTGCAACAACCATTCGCCACCCCGAACTAAGGCTGGATGATCCGGTTCTAAACCAGATTCCACCATCGCTCGCAATACCCAAGCTGTATCCCAAACTGGGGAAACACAGGCTTGGACTCGGTAGCTGTCAGGGGTTTCAATGGCAAAGCGATCAATGGCTTCAAGTCCCCGTTGCACGACCGGATCCGCAAGATCATAGTTGAGACAACGCAACGCTAACAGGGAATTCAACATGGCTGGAATAATTCCCCCCCAGTCTCCTGTGGCTTCTTGCCTTTCCAAGACCCATTTTTCTGCTGCTGCCAGTCCCTGCTTCCGGAATGGAACTAAATTCAAGTCTTCTGCTAACTTAAATCCATGATCAAGGAGTACAAATAAATCTGTCCAATCGGAATTGCGAGGTAGCTCAAACTTGGCGTGATCAGCTCCTTCGGTATATAACTCGTCTAGAGTGATGCTTGGCTGAATATCAAATACTGGCTTCTGGTCAAAGACAATTAATAAAGGAACTGTACTTCCCCTTGCCCAGCTAGACATTTCATAGATCGTAAAGGGAAACCATTGCGGAAACAACATTATCCAGGGGGGAATCGAGGGAATCCCGCGCCAGCTATAGCAGCCAATCAAGGCTAAATGAAATTTGGTGAAAATCCGGGTTTTGCTGATGCCACCTCGTCTGAGAATAAAATCCCTGGCTCGGACCAAAGCTGAGTCGCTGGCGGGTACCCCCAAAAGGCGAAGTGCCATATAAGCTTCCACCGAACAACTCAAATGCCCACCATCGCCATAGAAAAGTTCCCAGCCACCATGTTTCCGCTGTTGAGAACGCAGATAGGCTTCCGCTTTATGTAAAGGTCGTTGTTTGTCAGTTCCCCAAATTTTATGGAGTAGGATAATTTCCGCCGTTATGGTGACATTAGATTCTAGTTCTGCCCACCAGTAACCATCGGGATATTGCTGAGCGAGTAGATAGCTTTGGCTATTTGCGATCGCTTCTGTAACCCCTGAGTTTACAATCCTGTCTTGGGTTTGCATGTTTTACCGTTCCACTTCACACACCAGATTCATCGGTGCGCGCCTCCAAGGCCGCGAGCAATCCCTCGCGGCCTTGGGTCGCACCTTTGGTTACGTTATTTTGCTATTTGTAGTGGATAATTGGCAATAGCTATCAATACAAATGGATACAATCGGATTAGGAATAACTGTTCTATCCTTAGGGATTTGGATCGGATTACTAGGATTTCGGGGTCAGTTTTGGCGAGCAGACCAACGGCTGGTTATAGAGACTTTCCCTACCAGGTCTGTAGGTCAAGGGGAATCCTTACCCAGGGTTTGTGCTGTAATTCCAGCTCGTAATGAAGCTGAGTTGCTCCCCACGACATTGCGATCGCTTCTGGCTCAAGACTACCCTGGCTGCTTGAAGGTGATTGTAGTCGATGACCAAAGCACTGATCAAACTGCTACCATTGCTCAAGCCCTTGCCCAGGAAAGCAACCAATCCTCCGAACGATTCCAACTAGAAGTATTATCCGGTCAAGAGCTACCCCCTGGCTGGACAGGTAAACTTTGGGCCTTAGAACAGGGGATTCGTCATGGGCAGCAGCAAACCCCAGCCCCAGATTATTTTTTATTTACCGATGCTGATATTGAGCATGATCCAGGCAATCTCCGTCAACTGGTTACTAAAGCTGAGATGGAACACTTGGATCTAGTTTCCCTAATGGTGTTGCTCAGATGCCAAGACTTTTGGGAACGACTACTTATTCCTGCTTTTGTCTTCTTCTTTCAAAAACTGTATCCCTTTGCTTGGGTCAATAACCCCACAAAATCTACTGCGGCTGCGGCTGGAGGATGTATTTTAATTCCCCATCAAGCCTTAAAGCGCATCGGTGGGATTGAGGTGGTGCGTCAAGCATTAATCGATGATTGCGCCCTAGCTCAAGCAGTTAAATCTAGTAATACAGCAAGTTTCGCCCCCCTAGCCCCCCAGCGAGCAATCCCTCGCTGGGGGGTACAAAACTCTCAAAGTCCCCCCGAGCGAGGGATTGCTCGCTCGGGGGATTTAGGGGGCTTTAGCAAAACCAATCAGCAACGCCCTGGCTTTGGTGGCATTTGGTTAGGGCTAAGTCAATCAACTCGCAGCTTACGACCATATCCTTCTTTAGCCAGTATCTGGAATATGATTGCTCGCACCGCCTTTACCCAACTAGAGTATTCCCCATGGCTATTAGTCGGTACAGTGATGGGAATGACGTTAATTTATCTAGTACCCCCGATTGGTTTAATCGTTAGTGTTTTGACTGGACATTGGCTGAATGCGATCGCATCTTTTGTGACATGGTTGCTGATGGCTTTAGCTTACTTACCGACACTGCGTCTCTATCAATGTTCTCCTCTGCTGGGATTTTGCTTACCTGGGATCGGGTTGCTCTATACCCTAATGACTATAGATTCAGCATGGCGACATTGGCAAGGAAGGGGTGGTGCTTGGAAAGGAAGGGTTTATTCGGTTGAGGGTTGAGGGTTGGAGGTTGTTCTATGTTGAAGGTTGGAGGTTGATAGTTGAAGGTTGGAGGTTGATAGTTAAAGGTTGGAGGTTGATAGTTGAAAGTTTACTGTTATAGCAGTCGAAGTAAAGGTTAAGACATAGTTTTGTTACCAGAGCCGCTCTTGTCTATTACCCTTTCCCTAACTATACTTCACTATACTATTAACTTTTGTTAAGCACTGCATAATGTCCTGAACTTTGCCTGAGAAATAAATAGTGGTATTTTAAAATAACTAGGCTCAAAATTAACTCGAAGGCTGAGCATTAAATGGGCATCTATTGATTGACTCTTCCTTTGCTATTTAAAAAAAAAATTAAAGCTCAGGAAAATCTTGGCTTGTGATATAAAGGCATTCAGCTAATTTTAGTCTACGAAGGTTTCAAAATATCGATAAACACTAGCTGATACCGACAAAGGATAGGATGTATGTTGGATAAAAATCTAGCAACTATTTTTACTGCTTTTTCCATCTCTTTAGGTTTAACCATTGCTCTGGCTGGTGATCTTCATGCAGAGAGCCAATTCCCTGATGGTAATGTTCCCCTCGTTGCCCAGTCTCTAGACGTATTCACCAATCAGATTGGATTTCCAATTGAGTTGGACTTAACCAAAGCACAAATTCGAGGAACGTTGCCAATTGAAAAATTCCGGGAAGATTTAGTTAACTCTATCAATCAATATGATGGGTATTACATCAAGAATACTCGTTATAACAAGTGGAAGATAAACGATATTAATCTTCAGTCTATTGAGAATGGTGGAGCAACATTTTCCTTTACCGTCAATTTGCGTAAGTATGAATGCATCAAGATTCCAGGTGTTGGCAGGAAGTGTACTCGTCTCTTTTCTGTAACACCTAGTGGTGATGTCAGTCTTGGTATTGCTATACGTAATAACGATTTACAAGTTGCTTACCGTAAGCATAATGTGCGTGGACGGGGATGGTATTCTGATGCTCTGACTCTTCTTGAACGTCTATTTCGTAATCAAACAGTTAAAGCGATCAAGAATGGTTTGGCAAATTTTGATGGTGTCAATTTAATTTCCTATCTTAAAGATGCGGGCGTTGATAAAAAGTTGAAACCCTATGGCTTAACCCTAGATAAACTCGTTAAGGCTGGTGTTTCTATTAACGCCGATGTTACTCCAAAAGGGCTGAACTTTGTAATTGATTTACCTAAGACCATAACCCTTGAATAATTAGTTAAGCTGTTAGGCACTAATGCTTAACAGCTTAGTCAGATTTATTTGAGCTTCTCTAAAATTTGGTTATCCTGAATAAATTTATCTATTTCCTCGATAATATCATTTCGTTGTCGAGGCACCAAATATGCTGTCTCTACGAATCCTATCACAAAGGAGAAGAATCCACTACCAGGTCTAAATGAATAGTCAACTATTTCAGATTTCATTTCAAACTCCCCACTCGGATTATCATCATAACTAATCTTGAATTGGATATATCCTTTATAGTTTCTTTTGATAAATTTTAAGTGTTTTTCCTGCTTGACCCATTCCACATCACTAAGCAACACGTGTAATTCATCATTGTCAAGCGAGTTGTATTTAAAACTACTTCTTACTTCAGCTTTATCTATCGAGATTTGCTTTATATTACGAATTTCACCTATCTTAAACTTGTTTTCAAAAACTTTTGCTATTTCTGGGAAATTCTTAGATTTTTGAGGTAACTTTAGTGTTTTATTTGGAAAACTGCTAAATATAAATGCTTCTGTTAATATTACA
>NZ_JAAHFV010000087.1:0-19132 GCF_010672755.1 Moorena sp. SIO1F2 | reverse complement strand
TGGTTGAGGTAAAAATTGTTGGGTTTTAGGGAGTAGGGAGTAGGGAGCAGGGAGCAGGGAACAGGGAATAGGGAACAGGGAATAGGGAACAGGTAATTATTCAGCTATCAGCTGTCAGCTATCAGCTGTCAGCTTATGGGCTACGGCTGACGGCTGACTGCTGACGGCTGAATGCTTACTGGGAATCAAATCAGCCCACAACATTGCTATATCTGTTCCAGCAGTCTTCTTTATAAATTTATCATATAAACGGGCTATTTGATCGTCAGAAAAATGATTCTTCCAATCTCCGATTTCTCCTTTGCGGATAAACGGTGTCATTTCTTTAGGTCGCTGACTCGACCACCGACTTTGGTCTTGGCTCATGCTGGTAAAACTGGTGTGTTTAAGAATGCTATTGAAAATTTCAGCATTATTGAGTTTGTCTAGGTATGAACTCCCTAAAAACTTAGCAATTTCTCGAATATAGTTGGGAGTATCAGCTTTCATAGCTTCGTAAGTGATAAACAAAACATTGTCATCCTGGCGATGGTCATACCAAGACAGTAAATGCTCGAAATAATCGCCCCAATCAACTTCCCCTTCAATAAAGCATTCAAAAAAATCATTAAAGGTTCCTTCAGCAAAATTATAGTGCTTCACAAACCCTTTAGTATGGTAATAAAAAGAAACAACACAATCAAAGGGATTGCGAGCAATATAGATATACTTGGCATCAGCACAGTAAGGGGTGAATGAGTAAGAAAGATGAGTTTTAATAAACCTTGGGGATGGCATGGCTGCCACAAAATCAGCACCCACTTCTTCGAGATGAGGTACTTCCAAATTGATGTCTTTGCCCACAGGTAGGGGTATGCCATCATGGTGTAGCATCCAGACAATATGTTGAACCCAAGTTGTGCCACATTTGGGATAAGTAACAATAAAGTTATCCTCCGGTTGAGCATTGTAACTGAGTCCAGATTCAAAACAGGTTACCGGAAATCCCATGGGAATACGGAATCCCTGACACATGGAGTAGTGGGGTTTTTGTCGTTGTTGGTTCATTGTTTCGTTAGGGAGTAGGGAGTCGGGAATCGGGAATCGGGAATTGGGAATCGGGAATCGGGAATCGGGAATTGGGAATCGGGAATCGGGAATCGGGAATCGGGAATCGGGAATCGGGAATCGGGAATCGGGAATTGGGAATCGGGAATCGGGAGTAGAGGGCAGAAAATTGACTGTAGCTCATCTAGAAATTATCAGACTCATTCGGATATTTTTTTAGGGTTATGCTAGATCAGCAATACTTTTGATTATATACACAACATCCTATAGCAGTAAATCTAAATTATAGGTCATAAACTGGCAGTTTTATTGTTAAGATAACTAACCATAATTACTTAATTAGTATACTCCTCAATATTGTTGAGATATAATCTAAAATTGTATGGCTGAGCAAACGCTAATGAATTAATAATTATTGGGTAAATAATTATTAATTAATTTGGAATGACGCGATCCTCCAAATTCTTAATTCCTGGATCACGTTGGTTCTATCGAACTAAGGTAAATCCGTTTAATAACATTATTTATAGTAAAATTGTTTGTTGTCGTTTGTCTTTTATACAAAATTAATTAAAAATTAACTATATAGCGTTTATCCTACTTATGAGGTACAATTTTTTACCGATTCCCGATTCCCGATTCCCGATTCCCTACTCCCGATTCCCTACTCCCGATTCCCGATTCCCGATTCCCTACTCCCAATTCCCGATTCCCTGAAATGATTATTCAAACCCTACCTAAAAACGTAGTTCATCTAATTGCTGCTGGGGAAGTCATTGATTCAATAGCCGCAGTGGTGCGAGAACTGATCGAAAATTCCCTTGATGCTGGGGCAACTCGGATTACCGTTTCCCTGTGGACTGAGCAATGGCGGGTACGAGTGGCAGATAATGGCACAGGGATGGAGGTAAAGAATTTGCAAAAAGCGGCTTTTGCCCACAGTACTAGCAAAATCTCTAGTAGTGATGATCTGTGGAAGATTACTAGTTTGGGATTTCGTGGGGAAGCGTTGCATAGTTTGGCGGCTGTGGCAGAGTTAGAAATTTTGAGCCGATGTCCAGGAAATAGTCAGGGGTGGCGAGTAATTTATAATTCCCAAGGTGAACTGCGTCAGATTGAAACTGCTGCGATCGCACCCGGTACGATTGTGATCGTGTCTGATTTATTTGGTAAGCTCCCCGTGCGTCGTCAGGGTTTACCGGCGATGGCACAACAGTTGCGTGCTGTCCAAACCATTATTCATCAACATGCTCTGTGTCATCCTAGGGTGAGCTGGCAAGTGGAGCAAAATGGACGTCCATGGTTTAATCTTTGTCCTGGTCATACTGCCCAACAGATTCTGCCTCAAATTATCAAGCAGTTAAAGGAAAGTGATTTGCAGCCCCTAACCCTAGAGGTGCCCATACCGGATTCCGCAACAGAACAAGAACAGGATAAAACCACCAAGGGAAATGTCGGAAATGGTTTGATGGAGCTAGTGTTAGGATTACCGGACCGATGCCATCGCAGACGTGCAGACTGGGTAAAGGTAGCGACTAATGGACGGATTGTGCGATCGCATGAATTGGAACAAACCATGATCACAGCATTAGCTCGAACCTTGCCTCGCGATCGCTATCCCATTTGTTTCCTGCACCTGCGGATTTGTCCGAGTCAAATCGACTGGAATCGTCATCCAGCCAAGACCGAAATTTACTTACACTCGGTATCTTACTGGCAAGAGCAAGTTGCTGAAGCTATCGAGCACGCTTTGCGAATCACTCCAGCCACTCTGCCAGAAGCGATTCACTCTAACAGGGTAAAACAGTTACTCAAAACATCGGAAGCTAGAGGAGGTTACATCACCAGTCGTTCAATTCAAGGGATAGCAGCCACTCAAGAAATTACTGACAAAACTGATAGCAAAACCGATGATATTGGGCTAATCCAACTGCGAGCCGTGGCTCAGCTTCATAATATGTATATCGTAGCCGAGCATCCAACTGGTATTTGGTTAATTGAACAGCACATTGCCCATGAACGGGTGTTGTATGAAGAATTATGCGATCGCTGGCAGTTAGTCCCCTTAGAACCTCCCATCATTCTCCAGCAATTATCCCCTAAGCAGGTTGAACAACTACAGCGCATTGGTTTAGACGTTGACCCCTTTGGAGAAGAGCTGTGGGCAGTACGGAATGCACCAGAACTATTGCGCGAGCGAGACGATTGTGCCAAAGCCCTATTAGAACTTAGTTTAGGAGGAGACTTACAAACCGCTCAAGTCGCAACTGCCTGCCGCAGTGCAATTCGCAATGGTATCCCCCTAAGTTTATCACAAATGCAGCAGTTATTAGATCAGTGGAAAAAGACTAGAAACCCTCGCACTTGTCCCCACGGGCGTCCCATTTATTTATCCTTAAAAGAGTCTGCTCTTTCTCGTTTTTTCCGCCGTCATTGGGTAATTGGAAAAAGTCATGGGATATAAGGAAGGGTTATCAAGTTGAAGGTTAGCAGGTTGAAGGTTTGTAAGTTGAAGGTTGGCAAGTTATCAAGTTGTTCGCGTAGCGTGGCCTTTTGGCCAAGGTTGGCAAGTTATCAAGTTGTTCGCGTAGCGTGGCCTTTTGGCCAAGGTTAGCAAGTTGTTCGCCCTTGGCGTTCGGTGTAGGGTAGGTTAGCAAGTTGGTAAGTTAACCCGACATTCCGCTTATCTGCTCCCTTTTTTGGGAATAGCATGGCTCCAAAGCTTACTCCAAGCCATTTTTAGCCTGGTTGTCACCCCTGAAGGTTATGCCATCATAATTCAGCTGCTGAAAAGGTACCCTCAAGGGTACTGTCAAGCCAGGTTAGATCTGAGATTATGTAAATAGACCTCTTGGATAAGTCTCATAAACCGTGGGTGAAGACAAGGCAAAAGGCAAAAGGAATAGATTTTGATTTCATATTTATTTTTGCAAGAGGTCTAATGTATTGATTTAAATTCATTACCGTAAAAGGTAAAATTTATCGCTTACAAATACTAGAATACCTGTGTCTTCCAAGTTCCAGGACAACATTAAAATCAGCATTAGTATCAAGACTACAATGCCTAAACTCTAAGGCTTACCCCTATGGAAAACCAAATTACTGCGACTCAGGTTTCTCTTCCCAAAGGTGGAGGAGCAATCCAAGGTATAGGAGAAACATTTCAAGCTTCAGAATTCACTGGAACCGCTTCCCTATCTATTCCGATTGGAACCTCCTCATGTCGCGGATTTGAGCCAAAAATTAGTGTTGATTACAGTTCTGGTAGTGGAAACGGAAGCTTTGGTTTGGGGTTCAATCTTTCTATTCCGAAGATTTCTTGCAAAACGTCAAAGGGACTGCCACAATACGATGGTTCTGATACTTTTTTAATTTTTAATGGGGATGATTTAGTTCCGATTGTAGGGGGTAAGCGAGAGGCGATCGCAAACAATATCAATTACACGGTTATCTCTTATCGTCCCCGCACGGAAGGATTATTTGCCCACATTGAACAGTGGATTGCACCGGAGGGAGATTCTTTTTGGCGGGTAGTCAGTAGTGATAATGTTACTAGTATTTTTGGCAAAACCGAGAATAGTAGAATTTTTGACCCAGAAAATCATCGTCATATCTTTGAATGGCTGCTATCAGAAACGTTTAATGCATCAGGCGATCGCGTTGTCTATGAATACAAGTCAGAAAATATAGATAACGTACCAAATGACCTTTGTGAGATCAACCGCAGCCAAACTGCTAATAAATATATTGAACGCATCAAGTACGGGAATGTTACTCCCTTTCAGGAAGGGCAAAATCAGGCAGAACAATGGTTGTTTGAAGTGGTGTTTGATTATGGCGAGTATAATCTAGACTCCGACACTCCCTATCGTCCAGTTAAATCGTGGATTAATCGCCAAGATTCGTTTTCTACTTACCATGCTGGGTTTGAAATTCGCACCCATCGGCTGTGTCGCAGCATCTTGATGTTCCATCGCTTTGAAGCAGAATTTGGTAGTGAACCTATCCTTGTTAATGGGACTCGTTTCTCCTATAATGAAACACCTATAGTTAGCCTGATGACTGGGGTTGAATCTGTTGGCTATAGCTATGAGAATGGCAAATATCAAACCAAAAGTTTGCCGCCTTTGGAGTTTAAGTATACCGAATTTAAACCAACAAATCATGCCTTTGAGCCTCTGTTGTCAGAAAAGGGTGAGTTTTTACCCGGTATAGATTTACCTCCGAATTATTCTCTGATTGATTTATATGGGGAAGGTATTCCGGGTATTCTCTACAGTGACGGTAAAACCACTCTCTATTGGGAGCCGGAAGCCAAGGAAAACGGAAAGGATGGAGCAGCAGTCAGCTATAGCCCACCCCAAACTCCCCAAGCTTTCCCCATTGAACGCAATGTCCAGGGGGCGACTCAGCGATTGATGGATTTGACAGGTAATGGTCAAATGAATTTGGTGGTGAGTAGGGGAACGACTACCGGGTATTATGAGGCGAATAGCGATCGCACTTGGCAGAGTTTCCAGACATTTCCTTCGTTTCCCACCGACTTTAACAACCCAGAAAATCAACTGTTGGATATGACAGGGGATGGCTTAACAGATATTTTGCGGATGGATAGCGATCGCATTTGGATTTATCCAGGTAAAGGGAAAGAAGGCTTTGGTAGCCCATTCAGTCGAAATAAGAAAAATGACATTCCTTTGGTTCGGAAGGGGTCAGAGTCGGAAATTTGGCAATTTACGGATATATTTGGCACTGGGATGCAGCACTTGGTGCGCGTTACTAATGGCATGGTGGAGTGCTGGCCAAGTTTAGGCTATGGCAAGTTTGGTCAGCGGGTGCTGTTGGATCATGCTCCCCGTTTTGGCAAGCAGATGGACGCTTCACGGTTATTTCTCGCAGATTTGGATGGTTCTGGTACGGCTGATTTGATTTATGTCCATTCCGATCGGGTGGAGATTTGGTTTAACCAAAGTGGGAATAGTTTTAGTGAGCCGATTACTATTCCCCTCCAGTTCCCCTCCTCGGAGGGGTTAGGGGTGGGTTGGGCTGGGGGTGGGTTCCCCTCCAAGTGGGATCCCTTAAACCAAATTCGTTTTGCTGACATATATGGCAATGGTACAACCTGTTTGGTGTTTAGCGACAACCATATTAAACCCCGCCACTGGTGTTACGATTTTTGTCAGCGTCGCAAACCCTATTTGTTAAATGAGATTAACAACAATTTAGGGTCAAAATCGACTATTACCTATTGCAGTTCCACTAAATTTTACCTGGAAGATAAAAAGAAGGGTAACCCTTGGATTGTTAATTTACCGTTTCCGGTGCAGGTGGTGGAGAAGACGGAAAGTTTTGACCTGATTTCCGGTTCCAAAATGGTCAGTTCCTATGCTTATCATCACGGTTATTATGATGGGGTTGAGCGGGAATTTCGCGGTTTTGGATTGGTTGAGCGCAGGGATGCGGAAACCTTAGAGGATTTGTTGAAAGATGATCCCCCCCAGCCCCCCTTAGTAACCGATCCCCCCCAGCCCCCCTTAGTAAGGGGGGAGCAAGAGGAAGGAACAGATTTTTATGTGCCGCCCATATTAACTAAAACTTGGTATCATACGGGAGCTTGGCAGCGTTATGGTTCTTTGTCTCGCCAGTATGAAAAGGAGTATTTTCAGGGGGATAGTCAAGCTTATCAATTCCCCGATAGTATCTTTGCAGATTTGCACGGGGAAGTAGATGCAGAAACCAGTCGTCAAGCGTACTGGACGTTAAAAGGAATGGTGCTGAGGGAAGAGGTTTATGGCTTAGATGGTTCTGATTTGGAAGATAAACCCTACGCTGTGACTGAAACGAATTATCACGTTAAGTTATTGCAACCGAAAGGGGATAACAAATATGGGGTTTATTTTGTTGAACCAAGGGAGACCTTAAGCTATCAGTATGAACGTAATGAAAAAGACCCTCGCATTAGTCATCAATTTGTTTTGAAAGTGGATGACTACGGGAATGTGCTTCGTTCTTGTACGGTGGCTTATGGCAGGAGACCCACCCCTAACCTACCCACCCCTAACCCCTCCCAGGAGGGGAATATAAGACCTGAACAACTGAGTTTGAAGGTAATAAGTGAGGAGAATCGGTTTATTAATGTTAGGGAAGAAGATATTAATTTACTTGGTGTTCCTCTAGAAAATAAGAGTTATGAAATTACTAATCTCACGTTAAACTCAGGAGAGCAATATTTTAGTTTTGCTGAAGTTGATGATTATTTAGAGCAGGTTTTAGAGTCTGATCCGTCTCGGTTATTGACTTGGCAACGTCATTATTATTGGTCGCCGGAACAAGAAAAATCCTTGCCATTGGGAGAAGTTAGTCCGGAAGCTTTGCTCTATCAAACTGAAGTTGCTGAATTTGATCGGGAACAGGTTCAAGAAGCATTTACCAGCGCCTTAAATCAAGACCAATTGGAAAATTTACTTTCTAGGGAAGGGGGGTATCAACTCAAAGAAAATTATTGGTGGAATCCAGGATTAACCCAAACTTACAATAGTGCAGACAAATTCTTTTTCCCGAAAGCGACAATCGACCCCTTTGGGAATGCTACTACTTATGACTATGACCCTTATAATTTGCTGACCGTAAAGGTGACGGATGCTTTAAATAATGAAATGGTGGTGGAAAAGGTCGATTATCAGACGCTTCAAACCCAGCGAATCCGGGATATTAATCAAAATATTTCTGAAGTGCTGTTTGACCCCATGGGGATGGTAGTTGTTACCTCTTTTTATGGAACTGAAAATGGGGAGTCTCAGGGTTTTGCACCACTGGAAGACTATCAGGTTAAGGAGTTGCCTGAGTTAGCAGAATTGATGGCGAATCCCCAGGATTATTTACAGGGTGCTGCTAGCTATTTTTATTACGATTTGTTGGCCTGGAAAGAAAATAATGTTCCGGTTCATGCTGTTAATTTAATTGCGGAAGATTATCCTAATAATGGTAATGCTCGAATCCTAACCAATATTTCCTATAGTGATGGGTTTGGTAGGGAGTTACAAAGTAAGGTGAAGGTGGAGGGTGGACTGGCCTTTGACCTAACCCAACCTAACCCACCCCTAACCCCTCCTAACCCACCCCTAACCCCTCCAAGGAGGGGAATAGCGGAGGAGCGCTGGTTAACGTCTGGACGCACAGTTTATAACAATAAGGGTAATCCGGTTAAGCAATATGAACCTTATTATCTGAATACTTATGAATATGTGGATAATGAGACCCTTAATCAGTTTGGGGTGTCTGATACTCTCTATTATGACCCCCTCGAACGAGTAATTCGCACGGAAACTGCTAAGGGATTTTTCAGTAAGGTTGAATTTACGCCTTGGGAAGAAAAGAATTACGATGAAAATGATACGGTAAAAGATTCCAGTTTCTATAAAAATTTCCTGGAAAATTATCCAACTAATCCTACAGAAGCGCAACGCAATGAAAAAGATGCTTTGGAGAAAGCGGCGGTATTTGATGATACTCCTGTAATTAGGATTTTGGATAGTTTGGGTAGGGCTTTTCTAGTAAATGACAATGGCTTAACGTCTTACTATAACTATGATATTCAAGGACGGTTAATTGAATCTATCGATCCTCGACTCTATGCTTCTAATCTCACTCAGGGGACAGCTTATTATAATTTTCGATATCGCTATGGCCTGAGAGTAGGTAGTGAAGAAGAACCTGTAAATCCTTTGGTTACAGACAGCACCGATGGTGGGGTTAACCTCAGTCTGGATAATGCGATGGGGAATCACTTATGGAATCGCAGTCCCAGAAATTTTGACCAGGTCATTTATTATGATGAGTTGCAACGAAAGGTCAAAATTAGAACGAAAGGTATCAAGAATGATGGAACTATTGCTACTGATAATGTAGTTGAAACATTCATTTATGGGGAAAGCCAACCCAATGCCGAAGACTTTAATTTGCGAGGACAACTTTATCAACTGCGCGACCAATCTGGGGTAATTACTAACAGCACATACAATCTCCAAGGAAATAGTCTAGAAACAACTCGACAGTTAACGATAAATTACCAGGATTATGTTAACTGGGATGATACCGTTGAATTGGAAACCGAAAGTTATACCAGCAGTTTTGCTTTTAATGGGATCCAACAGTTAATCGCTGAAACGACACCTGATGGTTCTATAAAGACAAATAATTACAATCGGTTGGGGTTGTTAGAAAAGATTACAGTAACCTTACCAGATGGCACATTACAGCCCATTATCAATGACATTGAATACGATGCTAAAGGTCAAAGGGTTGCTGTTGACTATGGCAATGGGGTGAAGACAAGTTATAGCTACGAGGAGACAACTTGGCGTTTAATTAAGCTGTATAGTACCAGGTCGAATCAAGATAGTCGAGGGCAGCAACGCAAGTCTGTGATTCAGGATATTGCCTATACCTATGACCCGGTGGGGAATATTACTCGTCTCAAGGATAATACTTATGCAACGGTTTTCTACAACAATCAAAAAGTAGAGCCTCTTTCCGACTATACCTATGATGCCCTATACCGTCTGATTGAGGCCAATGGCAGGCAGCATCCGGGGATTAATGCTAGGACTCATCACAATAATGACCAAGATGGGGACTTTAAGCAGAGTAAGTTTATTCCTCTGAGTGATAGTAATGCCTTGGAACACTATCGGGAAAGTTACACTTATGATGATGCGGGCAATTTAATTAAAACCACTCATACCGCATCCAATTCCTGGACGAGAACTCAGGAAATTATGCCGGATTCCAATCGGTTGAAATCTGTTAGCAGTAAGAATGGGTTTACTGATTCCCTACCTATTACTTATGACCGTTCCGGAAATCAGCAACAGCTTAATGGTAATAGTACGGTGAGCTTGACGTTTAATTGCTGTGAAAATTTAGTTAAAGCTGGGATTATCGAACGTGAGGGACAGCCTGATGATAGCGATTATTACACCTATGATAGTGGGGAAATGCGAACTCGCAAGGTGTCGGAGCGTTTGGTAAATGGTGGTGCGGTGATTCAGAAGGAATCAAAAATCTATTTGGGTAATTATGAAATTAAACGCTTGCAACAAAATGAAAATACGATTCTAAAACGGCAAACCCTGAGAGTGATGGATGATGAAACCTGTGTGGCGATTTTCCATTATTGGGAGCAGGATGATTTGCAACGGGAAGTTGAGCAAGTGGGGACGAGAAAGCTACGTTATCAACTGGATAATCACCTGGGTTCTGTTGCTTTGGAAATTGATGATGATGCTCAGATTATTAGTTATGAGGAGTATTTTCCCTATGGGGGAACTGCGTTTATTGCAGGTAAGAGTCAGCAGGAGGTGAAGCTAAAGGAATATCGCTATAGCGGGAAGGAAAGGGATGATAGTACTGGGCTTTACTATTACGGTGCGAGGTATTATGCGCCTTGGTTGGGGCGGTGGTTGAAGCCAGATCCGGCGGGGACGGTGGATGGGTTGAATTTGTATGGATTTGTGGGGGGGAATCCGGTGACCTTGGTGGATGTGGGGGGAATGGCAAGCTCGTCCCCTGTTTCAGATCGAGAAAAACGGCAGACGTTTTCATCTCCAGTCCCACCTCCACAACCGAATAAACATCCATTATTCTTATACGACGAGGTAAATGAATCAATACATGATTTACCTGAAAAAATTGCAAATGAACCTGAAAAATTAAACAGTCTAGATATAGCAAGAAAATTAAATATACCTGACAGTAACATCAAATCCTTGTCCAATGAGGACTTGAGTTCACAAGAATTCAATGGGACAGTTTATCTGAATTTACATGGAGATTACGAAGGTCTCTACCCATCAGGAGGAGTCACTCTGTACAAACAAGGCGATAACAATAAATATAAGTCACATGCATTCACTGCGCAGAATTTTGCAAGATATCTCCTAAATCGTGAAAAAGGGCTAAAGCTACCGATAGATAAGGTCAAAGAGTTTTTTGTGCTAAGTTGTGGTGTGGGTGCAAAGGCGAGAGAAAATAGCAGTAAATGGGAAAAGTTAGGTTTCCCGATGCGAGGCAAGTCATTTGTCTCGGTTTTCGGTGAAACACTCTCGACAATAAAAAAAATGACAGTAAATGTATATGGTCCTAATCAAAAGTTCAAGACACTTTTTTCTCAGAGATCAGAATATTGGGCAATCTCCAACGCTACAAATGGATTTAATCAGATGCCATGGGATCAACTGACAGATAAGTTCAAGAAAGGTGGTGATGACGTGGCAGTTTATCCACCTAGCACTACACAGGCTCAAGATTCTAATAACTCTCCAGCTAGATCTCCCGCTGGGTCTAGGAGACTCCAATCTCAATCCCTGAACCGCTCCCCGAACCGCACCCCGAACCGCTCCCCGAACCGCACCCCGAACCGCACCCCGAACCGCACCTTTTGGCATTAGTGCGATCGCAGATCTTGTAGGGTGCGTTAACGACAGTGTAACGCACCGAAATGAACCCCAAACCCAACCCTTCCCAGGAAGGGAATTAAGCCAGACATTACCAAATCAAAACAATTCAATTAATAAAAACAAGGAAACTAAAATGTCAACTATAAACATATCAGACGATCGCCTTAATACCTTCTACAATCAAAACCCCGATTTTGATATACTTCAATTTAATTTTCGCAATGGTCAAGCTGACAATTTAAACTGGGAAAACTTAGTGCGATCGCCCGCTCTTGTAGGGTGCGTTACACTGTCGTTAACGCACCGAAATCAAACCCAAATTAAGCCAGACATCACTAAATCAGAACAATTCAATTAACAAAAACGAGGAAAGTAAAATGTCAACTATAAAAATATCAGATCCCAATCTTGATCGCTTCTAAAGTGCGATCGCGTAGCGTGGCCTACGGCCAATCGCCTGCTCTTGTAGGTTGGGTTAAGGAAAATCAATCCAACAAATAAACTATTTCCTCTAAAATGTTGTTATAGTTAGTCTAGTTTATTCAACTAAGTATAAAGAAGATGGAAGTAATCAATATTGACCAAGCTAAAACACAACTTTCGCAACTTTTAGTCCGAGTGCAACAGGGAGAAAAGATCGTCATTGCCAATCAAGGAAAACCAGTGGCATTATTGAGTCAGTATCAAGAATCTCAACTCTCAAAGCGTCTTCCAGGACGTTTACGTGGTCAATTTACTGTACCTGATGATTTCAACCAACCTGACAAAGATTTGATTCGCTTATTTGAAGGAGAAGAAGATTGAGATTATTACTGGATACTCACTGTTGGTTGTGGTGGTTAGTTGAACCAGAAAGATTGAGCAAAACAGCCCAAGAAGCGATTATTGCCTTCGATAACGAACTTTTGTTATCTGTAGCTGTACCACGACATACAGAAATAAAATAATTTTTGGTACACAAAATCCTCGAAAACTTAAATGCCCAATAGTGCGAAATCAAACCTAACCCACCCCTAACCCCTCCCAGGAGGGGAATTGGAGAGGAGAACTGGAGGGGAACATACCAAATTATAACAGTTCAATTAATAAAAACGAGGAAAATAAAATGTCAACTATAAAAATTTCAGATCCCAATCTCGATCGCTTTTACACTCAAAATTATAATTTTGACATCCTTAAGTTCAATTTAAGGTATCAAGCAGCACTGTCCCAATTAAACTGGCAGGACTTAGAGCAACCGTCAATTCTAGATCTATTAAAAAAGTACCAGCGATTATTGCGACTTCTCTTGTTCCCCTCCTGGGAGGGGTTAGGGGTGGGTTGGTTTGTGGTTGATTGGCTAGGGGTGGGTTGACTCCTACTCAAGCCAACAAAACATCACCATTATCACCCTCATGAAAACCAAAATCATCCCCTACAACCCACTATTAAAAGAGAGAGCCAGACAACTTCGCAAAAACATGACCCCAGGTGAACTCACCCTTTGGAAACACCTAAAAGGAAAACAAATGTGTGGCTATGATTTCGATCGCCAACGCCCCATCGATCAATTCATTGTTGACTTTTATTGCAAAAAACTGATGCTGGCAATTGAAATTGATGGTTATTCCCATGATAGCGAGGAAGCACAGGAACGGGATAGGGAAAGACAAGCTCGTTTGGAGTCTTTGGGAGTGAGATTTTTGCGATTTCAGGAAGAGGAAGTTTGTGATGAGGTGGAGGGGGTTTTGAGGGTGATTGAGGATTGGATTTTGAGTCAGTCTGTTCCCTAAAGACACTAAACCCACCCCTAACCCCTCCCAGGAGGGGAATTGGAGCAGCGAACATAAGCAATCAGAACAATTCAATTATTAACAAAAACCAGGAAACTAAAATGTCAACTATAAAAATATCAGACAATAACCTCAATTCCTTCTACAATCAAAACCCCGATTTTGATATCCTTCAGTTTAATTTTCGCAATGGTCAAGCTAAAAATTTAAACTGGGACAACTTAGATCGGGAAACAACTTTAGAGTTATTAAAAAAATACCAGCGATTATTACGACTGAATGATAACCCAAGAATTGCCAAAGCTTTACTCAATGAAAGCTGGGATTCGGCTCATGCGATCGCTTCAATAACAGAAGATGAATTTATCCAAAAATTTAGCGAATTGACCCTTCCTCAAGATGTAAGCGGCGATAAAGCAGAAACTGCCAGCAAAATCCATCAAAATGCTACAGCAATTAAAGGTAAAACCATGCTGCTGTGGGCAAATATTAAAGATACCGTAGCCTCCCCCTATTTTAGGGCAATGCGAGTAAGCGCGATCGCCGACAGTGACAATGACGATATTATCAATGAATTTGGAAATATTCCCAGCTATCAAGAAATGTTCGGGGACTTGGACTATTTTGGTTGCGAACATTGTCACTCAATTTACAGTCCAGCCGCCTACTTTGTTGATTTAATCAGGGTTGTTGACCAATATATTACAGCTAAAAATTCGATACCTGAAGGTTTAAAACTTGATGAACGCCGTCCCGACTTAGCAAAAATAGACTTAACTTGTGAGAATACCACTGGTTTAGTACCATCCCTAGAAATTATCAACACTATTCTCGAAAAACAAATTGAAGGAGATGATGCTCTAAAAACCCTCGCAACAGCAAAGTATCCCTTTAACTTACCTTTTAATTTTCCCCTGGAACAAATTCGCAGCTATCTAGATAATCGCAAAACCAATCTCGCCTCTATCTATAAAACCTTTGATGCCAAGGAAGAAAAAGTAGCTAGAGAAGAGTTAGGACTTTCTGATGAAGAGTATCAAATCATCACCACCTTAGAAAGTGAAGCAGATAAACTCAGCAAATTATATGGAGTTGAAACTATTCAAGTAAATGACAAGGGAAATCTTGAAGAAGAATCGTTTCAGGAAATTATTGGCAAAATAGGACTTTCAGTCCCAGAAATATCCGAACTTCTCTATCAAAACCTGAGTAACGAAGAACTTGAAAACGGGTTAGGAGATAAATTTTTTATCAACAATAATGGTGATGCAGCCAGCATGACCATAGAAAAATTAGACAGAATCAATCGCTTTGTCCGCCTTGCCAAAAAACTCAATTGGTCATTTACTGATTTAGATTGGGTACTCAAATCTCTGAACAGCACCGAGATTAATACTGAGACAATCCCCCAACTAGCCAAAATCAAACAAGCCCAAACCAAATACAAACTTACCCTCGATGTTTTATGTAGCTTTTGGTACGACATGAAAACCGTCGGTCAAAAGGATTCTCCTAAATCTCAACCCCTCTTTGACCGTATCTTTAATAATCCCCACATTGCCAAAACCGAAGCGCAAATTTATCATCCTACCTACCCAGAGAATCCACTTTATACAGATAGTGTTTCTAGCTGGAAAATTGCTCAAGGAACTGACAGTGAAACAACACAAAACCAAGAATTTAGTCAAACTCGATTAATTACCGCTCTGAAAATCAATGAGAATCAACTGGTAGAAATTGCTGAAGCCATTTGGGGTGAAGATAAAGTTGACTTAACCGTTGAGAATTTATCCTTACTTTTCCGCACCACTAAAATTCTCAAACTCCTAAGATTAAGCCTAGAAGACTATCAGATTCTATTAAAACTAAATGACAGCGATATCAATCAGCCTAGCTTAGACAAATTTATTCAACTCACCTCCCTCAATGAATGGCTAAAAACCTCTGGACTAAAACCTGCTGAACTTGACTACATCGTTAATCAAACCCGGAGCCAAAGTATTGAGAAATACTACTCCCATCTGAATTGGGATAACCTAGAAACGGGAATTCGTAACTTTGTAGAAGACCTGTGGTTCCTCTCAACTCCTTTATTAATTACCCCGGCATCTCTGCTCAATGATGAGATTGAGATTACCCAACCAACAGCCAACCACATTTTCGAGCGATTAGTCGCAACAGATCAGATTAAATTAGTTTCTCAGCAGCCTTTCCCTTCACAATTTGGTTCGGCAGCCACTACAGTAGGCAGCTTGATCGTATTTGCCGGAGGACACGACCAGTATCTTACCGACCAAGGTAGTAATACCGTAGATATTTACGATGCCCATGAAAAAGAATGGTTAACACCCAAGAATGCCGGTCAACTTTCCCAATCTCGGTTAGGTGGTGCAGCCACAAGCGTGGGAACACTGGCAATTTTTGCCGGGGGTTACAATAGTGATCAAGAAGATACAGATGCCGAAGTAATTGATATCTTCGACGCCATTAGTAAAACGTGGAGTACCCAACCCATAGAGGAAACGACTGAAGAACGCTCCTTGAAACAGCGCAGTTCCATAGGAGCCACCAGTGTAGGTAATTTAGCCATATTTGCTGGGGGATATAGCCATCTCCTCTACTGTCGCACCGATGCAGTCAATATATATGATGGCAGTCAAAAAACCTGGCTCAAAGAACCAGGTGAACTTTCCCAAGCTAGATCAGCTCTTGCAGCCACTACCGTAGGCAACTTGGCAATCTTCGCCGGAGGTTTTAGTGATGAAGGGTTCAGTGATGTGGTTGATATCTACAACCGGGATGGGCAAGAAGGGAAAAAATGGACTGCAAGTAATAAGCTATCTGTAGCTCGTGATCAGATTGCAGCCACCACTGTCGGTAATTTAGCCATTTTTGCCGGAGGTTGGAATCAAGATGGTTATAGTGACGTAGTGGACATTTATGATGTCAGCACAAAGCAATGGGTCACTAAACAACTATCTCAGCCACGGGGAAATTTAGCCGCAACCAGCGTGGGTAATCTAGCCATTTTTGCTGGAGGTTACGGTGAAGGAGGCTGGAGCGATGTAGTCGATATTTATGATGCGACTACCGGCACTTGGTTACCACACCAAAATCTCAGTGAGCCTCGCAGCTCCCTAGTAGCAGCTAGTGCTGGCAATATGGTAATTTTTGCTGGAGGTTACAACCAGAACCGTTGGAGCAAAAAGGTTGAGATCTATGATGTTCTGACTAACACAATCATTCGTCCCATCCATCAACTTTCTCAACCACGCAGTGACTTAGCTGCAACTGTTACTAGCCTACAAAGCACTCCTCAAATTGGCATTGTCTCAACTCGTGAGCTGGCAACTTCTCTAAACTCTCTCAACTTAGATGGAGTGGAGAATCCCCAAGCAGCCAGAGACTTTATCAAAACAACACTCAGCCAAATTTATGACGCTCAACAGCAGTTACTAGAAGAAAAACTCGCCTCTTTCCTGAAAACTGATGCTAGTTTGGTTACTTCTTTGCTCTATTCTAGTGCTAAAGCTAGTCAGGCTAACCACTCCCAGCCTAACCCACCCCTAACCCCTCCCAGGAGGGGAATTGGAGGGGAGCAGTTGGAGGTGGATTGGCAAAGTCGTCTACTCACCCCCGTATCAAGAGCCAGTGGAGAATGGCAAACCACGGTTAGCACCTTAACCTATAGCTTGCGATTATCCCTACTGAGTGAAAAGTTATCCCTGAGCGCAACTGAGCTAAAAAACATTGTTGACTATCCAGGTGCTTATAATCTCACCAATTTACTAAAACTAACTTTAGAAGATGTTACACACCTCAGTCAGTTTAAGCAATTAGTTAAAGAATTCAATGATGTAGAAGAGCGCTTCAGCCGCTACTTTTCCCTCCGTGAGGAAGCATTTGACAATGCAGCTACCCGACTAGAGGCATTGGGGCTTTCTCCTGAAGAAAATGAGTTCTTAACCTCTGATTCCATCGGGGATTTAGCAGCCCTCAACCAGTTTTACGGTGTTGACATCTCCACTAAGGATTTTGGGGGATTAACTGATCTAGAAACATTCCGCCAACAAAGTAAACTATCCACCGCAGAATTTACCTTTTTACAAGAAAACCAATACCTTGTGATTGAGGAAATTTTCATAGATGAATGTACAACTGAATTAAAAATCGGCAATCTTAGTAATCAGGTTTTAGACCATCTAAGTCGCTTTATTACTCTTGCTCACAAGCTGGATTGGTCTTTTGCAGACCTAAGCCATGTACTAACTCAATTAAACCCTGGTACTACAGAAACCATTGAGCACATTAAGATTAATGATGGCATCTTAGAAGCGATCGCGAAAATCAAACCAATCACAGAACGTCTCGGTCTTTCCCATCAAGACTATGATTTTATCACTACTTCCCTGGTTGATAAGCCAGTTGAATTAGGCAAATTTTATGGACTAGCCTATCTCTCAGAAAACCATCTTGATTTTCTGGCCAATGTCGAGACTTTTCGAGAGCAACTTGATTTATCGGAGAAAGACTTAGAAAATCTTATTGCTGCTATCAATCAAGCCTGGTCATCCAGCGAACCCCTGAAGATAGTAGTAGAAACGAATCCAGAAAAAAGCAAAAAAATCAGCAATCTAACCTTAAAAAAATTAGATGTAATTCGTCGCTTTGTTTTCCTCGCTCAAAAACTAAATTGGTCCTTTGAAACCCTAGCTTGGTTGTTGGTGACTGATAAGGCGACAGACATTAATGGAGACTTTTTGGTTAAAATCAGCAAAATCAAACAAATCCAAGAGAAATATCACCTCCAGTTTAATCCGACTCACTATCAAACCTTGTCTGGTCTAATTGAGCCAATTACTAAGGTCCCCTTAACCATCTCTGATATTTTCCGTGTCATTGCGCTCTCAGAATTATTCCAGATTACAGGATGGAAACCTCAAGCAGTTTTTGCTCATCTTGCTAATGCTGATAAAGGTTTAGATATCTTTAACTCTGTTCAAGAGATTATCAAGCTAAAAAAAGAAATTGAGTTCAGCAACTCCACAGGGATTAAACTATCTTTCCTGGTTAAGTTGCTACAACTAAAAGATTTAACTGTCGAAGAAAATTGGCAGCAGTATAAAGAACTCGCTCAAACTATCATCGAAATCACCCAAGCCAACTATGATGAGGAAACCTGGGTGAAAATCAACGAAGAAATCGAAATTAAACTTAATGAATCCAAGCGTGATGCTTTGACCAGTTTTGTCTTGTGGAAACAGAAAAAAGCGAACTTACGAGACTTATCTCAACATTTACTGATGGATGTTGAAACATCAGGAATTATCTCCACGTCTTACATCTTACAAGCAACCCTTTCCGTTCAGCAATATTTACATCGCTGTCGTATAGGTTTAGAACCAGGTGTAACAAATTTGGAAATTCCCGAAATTTGGTGGCAATGGATGATGAATTATCGGGTCTGGGAAGCCAATCGTAAAGTTTTCTTGTATCCCGAAAATTATATCGATCCCAGTTTAAGACAAAACAAAACCCCTATTTTTAAAGAACTCGAAGAGGAGTTATTACAATCAGAGATTTCTGTAGATTCCGTTGAAACAGCTTATCGTAATTACTTTGAAAAATTTGCTGAATTAGCCCAGCTAAAGATAGTAGAAAGCTACCGTTGTCAGGTTGGTGACACAAACCCAGAAGACACATTATTTTTGTTTGGGCGTACCATTACTGAACCCTATATCTATTACTATCGCAAGTGCATTAAGCCAACGGCAAATAAACCAACTTGGACAGCTTGGGAACAAATTGAACTGACGATTAACGCTGAGATCATCCGAGGTTGTTATGCCTCAATAA
>NZ_JAAHFV010000086.1:0-19364 GCF_010672755.1 Moorena sp. SIO1F2 | reverse complement strand
TGAACAGGTTTTTCAAGCGGTCAGTTATCAGTAGTAGTTACTATAAAAGGAATAGGAACTAGGAAAGTTCGGATCAGTATAAAAGAGATGCTATGGTGCGATGGCATAGCGGCTCTTTGCTGAGCATCCCATTAGCATTAACCATTGGCATTAACTTTTGTGCGATCGCATTATCATTAACCGTTGTGTCTAGGCATCCTTGAACTCTCCCCCCCACACTACCCACACTACCCACACTACCCACACTCCCCCTTCTCCCCACACTCTTTCCCCATGAGGATCAATCCTCCTGACTGGCTTGGGGGAAAATAGTGAGCTGATTTGGAATAACCTAATCTGGTATTGTAACAATTTAAATTTAAGATTTGGTTAATTAAAGGTAAAATCAGGTGGACATTGGGAGTATAGATAGTGATTGAGATGCTCAAAGTAGGAACCTTAGTTCGAGTGATTTATCCTGATTATGTTGCGGGTCTTTCGGGTCGTATTGAAGCACAGGAAGAATCCGGTCGTTGGATAGTCAGATTAGAGGAAAATCCATTTGAGCAGAATGATCAACCATTTATACTATCTCTAGATGAGTCAGACTTTGAAGTGATAAAGCCTCCTTCATTGTAGTTAAGCTAGTTATTATATTTTCTAGTTATCAGATTTTCCATTTCCACCAAGCATGAAACACCAGATAAGTATAAATGAGTTCAAAGAAAACGTTAAAGCTGACTTTAACACCAGACCAAACTATGATCAAGGAAGCTTTCACCCTCGCCTAGCCAAGGGTCTAGTAGAACTATCCCACCTGAAAACTGGACAACGAATTCTAGATATTGCTACCGGCACAGGTTTAGTAGCAATTCTTGCCGCCAAAATTGTCGGTGCTTCTGGAGCTGTTGTCGGTGTAGATATTTCCTCAGGCATGCTCAATCTAGCCCAACGAAAAGTTAAAGCCGAAGGTCTCAACAACATCGAATTTATAGAAGCAGATGCAGAAAATTTCAACTTCCAAGATAATAGTTTCGATAGGATTCTATGTTCTTCAGCCATTGTATACTTAACAGATATCCCTGCTGCTTTACGCCAGTGGTATCGCTTCCTAAAACCAGGAGGATTAGTCGGATTTTCCTGTTTTGCCGCAAACGCCTTCCCCACAGGGGGTCTGTTTCGAGAAAAAGCACGAGACTATGGCATTGTAATTCCTAATCCCAATGGACCCCTTGGTAGTCCCGAGAAATGTCACCAGCTACTCACCGAAGCAGGTTTTCAAGACATCAACGTCAAAACCGATCAACTTGGTTACTACAGCAGTGATACTCAAACAGTAGCAGCAAACTCTTGGCGGGGAAACTCAAAGAGTGCCTTTGGCGCGGAAATTTTCCAGCTTTCTCCAGATAAATTAGCACAATTCAAAAATGAATTCTTTGCAGCCGTTGAGCAATTAGCCACAGCAAAAGGCATTTGGATAGATATTACAACGTTTTTTGTTTTCGCCAGGAAATCGGTAACATTTTCTATTATTAAATAATCCCTAGATGTAAGGATTAAGCTATCAGCTATCAGCTATCAGCTAATGTGAATGCTACTTGATATCCGAACAGCTTGTTAATAAAATAAGCTGACTGCTGACTGCTGACTGCTGACTGCTTACCTTAGGTTTTTAAAGGTAAAACATTGCACTATTGCTATTATTTATTTTTCTGTTTGTTCTTCCTCCACCACTGGTATTGATTCTGTAGCACCTTCTGCTGAGTAGCCTGAAAATTTAGCCAATTGCTCTAAGGACAGCATACCTGGGTAAAACCGACCATTAATTTCCCAAGTTGGAAAGGCTCTGATCTTCGCTTCAATACAGAGGTTAGTTTGGGAGATTTCAGCCCTTGGGTCACATTCAATATAATTAATTTGCTTAAATGCCTCACCAAACATTTGCTTCTGCTTTGTGCAATAGGGACACCAGTAAGCCCCATACATTTTAGCACCAATTTTGTTCAAATGATCAGATAAAGAGGTGGCTGAAGGGGTAACTGGGAGTTCAGGAGCAGGGGATTCTAGGGTTAGTGTTGTCGGGGTAGGGGGTGAGGGTTCTCCTAAAGAGGATTCCGCAGCTACTGTCAGTAGGGCAAGACTAGAAATCACCCAGACAGTCTTATTTAAACGACGGATAAATATCCATGGGAGTTTAATGCTAGGTTTGGCATTCATAGTTTGTAGGGTATATATTGGAATTATCCAGGGAATTAATCACTTCTTTACCGTTTTAACCTAATCTTATATGAAACTACCAAATCTTTATTAACGATATCTAACGTCTCTAGTTTCTTTGCTTACCAGGCTGTCAGCAAATTATAGGGCTGATCATAGTAATGAGGTAAACAGGATTTTTTTCCACTTGCGAAGTTCTCTACTCCCTACTCCCTACTCCCTACTCTCTACTCCCTCCCTAAAACCTAGGACAAGGTACCTCAACCAATTCAAAACTGATAAGCGTGTTTCTAAATCAGATGTAAACCTAGGAGGTCTTTTTTTATTATCCAATAAAACTCCAGTCTAGCATGCATGCCTCTTGCCTTTTGCCTTTTAAAGCAATACCTGTGTTTACAACCCAGATAAAAACGGGCTTATCACATTGCCATACCTCTGAAGCTGAACGCGCACGCGTGCGCGTAGCGCATATGCTTACTTTTCTGGAATTCACCTCAGCATCAGTGAATTATATAATAACTAATCATCACTCTTTTTCATAAACAGGCAACTATGGTCAAACGTTTGCTTACCAAAGACATGCTCGACTTTGACGCTCCAGATCAAGTCAAGGAAGTTATCCAACCTGAAGGGCGTCCACCGGAAACAGACCCTACTCTGGGTATCCGTCCGGAATTAAGTAGTGAAGTCAACCAACAGCCAGGCACTCCCCGACATCGACTGGTCACGATTGGTGATTCCCTCAGCCAGGGCGTCCAGAATGGAGCAATTTTTAAAACTGATCTGTCCTATCCCATGATGATTGCTCAAGAAATGGGTTGGGAAGAACACCTGCGCCGTCCCAGCCAATATGGTGAATTTGGTGGATTGCCCCTGAATCTGGAGTATTTAGTTCGGCGGTTAGAGGCACAGTTTGGTGACCAGATACAGTGGTGGGAATTAGGACCGGCTCTGTTTTCAATCCGCGCATGGATGGATGACATAGAAGATTATTGGGAACGGGGTCCTGGTTGGCAAGGGGGCGTTGGCTCTACTGTTGCTATGGACAAAGGGATTAACCATAATCTCGCAATTAATGGGTGGAATCTCACAGACATTATCTCTCATGACGCAGATACTCTCAGAAACGCAATCCAGGCACCAACGGATAATCTATTGCGGCAAATCGTTGAGAATGCTAACGAACATGCTGCATTGAGGGTTTTGGACTCCGCACGGGATTCAGAGGGTAAAGCACTGACCCCAGTCCAAGCTGCGGTGGCACTAGGGCAAGAAGGAAGTTTAGAAAACGGTCAGGGAGATGGTATTGAAACCCTCATGGTCATGATTGGGGCGAATAATGCCATGGGCAGCATTGCTCAACTACAGGTCAGATGGAGTTGCGATCGCGATTCAAATTCACCACAGCCCAATCAGCGACCTACGGTCTGGTGTCCGGAAGATTTCAAAGCTGAATTGGATCAAGTAGTGGAGCAAATCAAGCAAATTAAAGCTCGCCATGTCATTTGGGCTACAGTTCCCCATGTCACCATTGCGCCCATTGGTCGTGGAGTAGGACATAAGATGGCTACTGGCTCGCGATACTTCCCCTACTACACCCGTCCTTGGATTAGCGACGAAGATTTCGACCCCAACCGTGACCCGCACATTACCGGACAACAAGCCCGAGCAATTGATAGCGTCATTGACCAGTACAACGAATATATTGCTGATGCTGTACGTCAGGCTCGAAAAGAAGGTCGAGATTGGTATTTATTTGAATTAGCAGGATTACTGGATTGCTTAGCTTATCGACGTTATATTGAAGACCCCGACGCCAGACCAGATTGGTGGACTCCCTATCAGCTACCACCCGAACTGGAAGCTCTTTCACCAGTACCGGATACTCGCTTTTTTAGATCCGATGCCACTGGTCGCACCAGCGGTGGTTTCTTCACCCTAGATGGCATTCACCCCACTACCATTGGCTACGGTATCGTTGCTCAAGAATTGATCACCATTATGCAGCAACAAGCTGCTGTCAAGTTTTATCGCAAAGACGGTCCCACAGAGCGTCATGATCCAGTCAAGATCAATTTCCAGCGCCTGATTGCTCTAGATACCCTGATTTCCGACCCACCGAAATCTTTATCGAGTAGTCTGAAATGGCTCGATTGGCTCGATCAGAACTTGCAGATTTTCCAGCGCTTACTGAGAAAGAGTAATTGAAAACTGAAGAATTTAGAATTAAGAATGAAGAATGAAGAAATTCTAAGTTCTAAGTTCTAAATTCTAAATTCTAAATTCTAAATTGAACTAGTGAGCTGATCCACATACTGACCTGCTCTGTTAGCGCTAACCATTATTATCGCTTTCGTTAATACTGAATAGTTTGCAGGTCTATATTAACGAAAAGCCATCTCTTTCGTTAATAAGCGTATAAATGGAAATTTATATGATATAATTAATAGCCGTCAAAAATCCACTGAAGAAATCCAGTACTATGCTCAAGGTAACCTTCAGGGTAACTCAGGTTTCGATAAACTGAATAAAAAATGCACTTGAGGCGATTATGACCCAAAACAATCGCTCCCCATGGGATGCTGGCAGATTCATAAAAACCCTAAGCTACTTTGAGGTTATCCCTTTCCTGAGCTGCCTACAGCGATTATTCACAGGTCGTGCCAATAATCAACAATCGAGCCAAGGTGAAGACAAAGATATGGGAGTAATACTGGTAGCTGGGGCAACTGGCGGTGTAGGTAAGCGAGTGGTTCGCCGTCTGCTTGAGCAGAATTATCCTGTACGTGCCCTAGTTAGAAATGCCGAGAAAGCTAGGGAAATCCTTGGGGATAACCTGGAACTATTTGAGGCAGATATCACTAATCCAGACACCTTGACTCCAGCACTGTACAAGAACATTACTGCTGTAGTGTGTTGTACGGGAGCGCAGGTGCAATCCATAGAAGGAGACACCCCGAACCAGGAAAAATACGATCAGGGCATCAAGTTCTATAGGCCAGAAGTGGTCGATAGCCCTGAACTAGTGGAGTATCAGGGTATCAAGAACTTAGTACAAGCCGCAGCCGAGTCTCTCGAACCAGGCAAACAACTCCTATTTGACTTCCAAAACCCTTCCGATGACTTACAAGAAACCTGGGGTGCTGTGGATGATGTAGTAATGGGTGGTGTCAGCGAGAGTTCAATTCGGCTGATCGACAAGGCTGCCCTGTTTACTGGCAATGTCTCAACAGCAAATTCTGGGGGCTTTGTGTCAGTACGCACCCGCAATCTCCCAACTCCCCTCAACTTAGCTGAGTACGAAGGACTAGAACTGCGAGTTAAAGGGGATGGTCAACGGTATAAATTTATATTGCGTAATGAATCGAAATGGGATGGAATTGCCTACTGCTATTCCTTCGACACCCAGAAAGATCAGTGGATGAATGTTTCGATTCCCTTTGCTGATTTGATTCCCGTATTTCGAGCCAAAACCTTGAAAGATGCTGCTCCCTTCAACCCCAGTCGCATCTGTGCTATACAGCTAATGCTGAGTAAATTTGAATATGATGGCGCGCTCAACCCAAAATTTGCTCCAGGTTCTTTTGTCCTACAGCTGGAAACTATTAAAGCCTATGGGGGTATCACCAAGCCCCAATTCATTATGATTAGCTCAGCCGGGGTAACTCGTCCAGGTCGTCCAGGAATTAACCTCGAGGAAGAACCACCAGCGGTACGAATGAACGACCAACTGGGGGGAATTCTAACCTGGAAACTCCGGGGAGAAGAAGCCGTTCGCGACAGTGGTGTTTCCTATACCATCATCAGACCTTGTGCTTTGACAGAAGAGCCGGGAGGTCAAGCCTTAGTGTTTGCTCAAGGAGACAATATCCGAGGTAAAGTAAGTCGGGAAGATATTGCTGAACTTTGTGTTCAGGTACTAGAGCAACCCAAGGCTTGTAATGTCACCTTTGAAGTCAAAGAAGCAACTGATGGTTTGCGAGACTGGCAAACTCTCTTTTGCGATATCAATACCGACAGCAATTAAGTATAAGGAAATTCGAATTGAGAATTAAGAATTAAGAATTAAGAATTAATTCTTCCTAACTTGCCAGACGCTCCGATGCTTGAGATTTCATCAGGGTAACCAATTCTTGAAGTCCTCTTTTGACATGTCGCGTCACTGTCATCGGACTCACTCCAATTCGTTTAGCTGCCTCCTTGCGGGGGAGTTCTCGTAAGAAAACAAACTCTATAGCTGCCTGAGTTTTATCTTCTAGCTGACTCAAGGCACCGTGGAGCTGTTGTCGGTCTTCTTCCCAATAGTGTAAATTTTCTTCATAGTAATCTGGTAGAGTCTCTCCTAAAGTCATGGGTTGATCGACCTTCTGAGAAACCGTGGCATCCAAACTTAAAGGCAAACGATTTTGAACTGCCAACTTACTTTCCTGCCACTCTTGCAGTGATACATCCAAAGCCTTAGCAATTTCTTCATCTCTGGGGAAGCGTCCCAAGTTAGTTGCTAAGTTTTTGCTGACTCTTTTCCCTGCCTGCTGCAGTTCCTGCCATCGGCGAGGAATCTTGACCAGAGAACCCCTGTCGCGCAAGAAATGTAGCATCTCACCGCGAATGTAAGGCACTGCTAAGGAACTGAATGCACAACCTTGATGGGGGTCGAACCGCTCAATAGCACGAATCAAGCCGATGTAACCCATTTGCTCGAGGTCTTCATAAGGTTCAGCACACTTCTGGCTGACTATATGAGCAATCTTCCTCACTAACCCAGCATTTAATCTTACTATCTGATTGCGAAGTTGAATTGATGGATTTCGGTAGTACGCAATCAGAAGTTCCATTCCTTGAAAACCAACAGACCCAATAGCCATTCTCAAAATATCCCAGAAGTGGAAACCTATTTACGACACGAGGCTTAGCCTAAGCAATTAATCTTCTTCAACTCATTGTCTGTAGAGATTATCTTTGCTACTATGGTCTTTTTACTGAAAAAACAAACTACCGTTTTTGTTTTCTCTGTACAATCACGCAAATTTAAACGCCAAGGCCAAGATAGTGATAAATTCCTATACCGTCTTCAATTTGGTATAATATATAACCTAATGACGCGCAAGTGGCAACTAGCAAAAAGTGGCAACTAGCAAAAAGTGGCAACTAGTACTCTGTCAATTTAGTTTTGAGGGTTAGGGCAAGGTTAATGGTATTAGATATTAGGTATTAGGTGTTAGGTATTAGGTGTTAGGTATTAGGTGTTAGGTAAGCATTCAGCTATCAGCTATCAGCTATCAGCTATCAGCTATCAGACCAATTAAAGTAGGGTGGGCAAAGTAGTATAATCTCGAATACTCAAAACAAGCAAACTGTTTTTGCCCACCCTACAAGCTATCAGACCAATTAAAGTAGGGTGGGCAAAGTAGTATAATCTCGAATACTCAAAAGAACCAAACTGTTTTTGCCCACCCGACAAGCTGCTATCAGCACCTCAAGTATCAGCCATTCGCGTAGCGTGGCCAAGGCTGACGGCTGACCGCTGACCGCTGACCGCTGACGGCTGAATGCTTACGCTATCTTTGAATAAAATAAGCACCTCAAGTAGCGTGAGCTTTTACCTCACGGCTGACCGCTGACGGCTGAATGCTTACGCTGTTAGGTATTAGGTATTCGGAAAAAGTATAGTTTACCCCTCAATTAAATTTGGACGGAGTACTAGGCAAGTCGGTTTTCCGTCCTGCCACAAGATTGCGGATATGGTTCAAAATAGGAGTAGTTATCAATCAATCCTGATACTTTATCCAGAAAATTCTTGACTAAAATCTCATGAGTAGTACCAGTAACTTTCGTCAAGCAATTCGTGAATCTCAAGGTCGAGCCCTAGTTGGTCCGAATGTTATTGCTAATGCCCTGCCCTTCCTGGGTGGTGGACTAGTCTTAACTGCACTAGGTGTCTATGGTGGTCTGGGAGTGATTGAAAGCAACCCAGGGCTATTTATGACCACCTTCTTGGTTGCCGTAATTGCCGAACTTATTCTTTTCTTTGTTGCCCGTGGTGTGGCTGAGAACGGAAACAACACTGTAGCTTTGCCTCTTCTAGCTACTTACAGTCTCTTGTCCGGCTACACCCTCAGTGGCTTAATATTCGTTGCCCTAGGAACAGGGGGTGTGGGCATGCAAGGCATTGCCATTGCTGCCTTTGGCTGTGGTGTTGCCTTTATGGCTGGCCGTCAAATTGGCTCTAATCTCTCAGAGGAAGATGGCTTTGCTTTAGCCAAAACCGTCCAGATGGGTATGATTGCCTTGCTGGTGGTCTTGGTGGCTCAGCTAGTTTTATCCTTCTTTGGTGTATACACACCCAGCTTTCTAGAAATTGCTATCTCTGGCATCGGTGTGGTTATTTTTGCGGGTGCGGCTGTAGTGGATTTCTTCATCCTGCCTCGCGCCTATCGTGATGACCAGTATCTACCTGCTGCCCTGTCAATGTACTTGACCTATATTAACTTGTTCGTGTTCATTTTGCGGCTGCTGATTGCTCTTAATGGTCGCGACTAAGACAGTGCTAGACGATAGAACCTGATCGGGGACGGTAATGCTGTACCCCGATTTTTTTCTATACACCTATTAAATAGGAAAAAAACCCTGAAACTCTTTTACCTTCTGCCTTCTGCCTTGCTGCTGTGCAATTTAAATGCACAACAGCTTAGACGTCATATAGAAGCCATAAACCCGAACAGAGGCTGAAATACAGCATCATGGCCAGTAAATTTGATTTGTGCCCCTATTGCTGCCTACAGGCCAGCAATAGGGGCAAGTCCTGTTCTGAAGCGGTTTTGTGATAGTACGGAAATGTTGCTGAACTCCGAATCCCTAAGGAAATGGCAATATCAAAAGTGAGCGCTATTTATGGTAAAGTTTATGATAAAGTTTGAAATCGATATGTTATAGAAAAGAAGCAAGGTATTGTGTAGTATTAAGCGTTATTATTGGAGTAAAGAAAATCGATTTTTCTATCAAGTAATGTTGAAATTGTTATTAACATATTTTTTTTTACTCGATTAAGTTAAAACGTTTTGGGGGAATTTGATTCAATGTTCAATTACGTTTTAACATTGGAATTTGACATGGCGATCGCATCGAGTAAATTATCCTTAGACTATGTCCAATTCAGGGAAGCCTTCAGCCTACCGCTGTCAGCTATCATGCTTAAAATCAACCCAGCGTAGCGTGCGCCCTTCGCGTAGCGTGCGCCAATGGGCAATGCGCAAAGGGGAGAATTTAAAGGTGCGCTTGACCCATTAAGAATTAAATTCGCTCAAGGTGCGCACCTAATAGTTCGAGATTAATGAGAATTGAAAGTCTGGGGATTTGCCCATCAGCCAAAGACTATGAATCCCTAGCAGCTTTCCGTAACTCAGCATTATTCCAATGCTTACCTGTTTGATTCAAAAGCTGTTCCCAAAGCGTGGCCATAGCCCATAAGCACCTCAAGTAGCACCATCTGTAGCGCATAGGCTGATAGCTGAATGCTTACCAATTACGTTTGGACATTGGAATTTTACCAGGAGATTTGACATGGCGATCGCATCGGGGTAATTATCGGTAGACTATAGTTAAAATGTAAAATTAACAATATACCCTGGTGGTGTTATAATAGTTTTGTAAAGGATTGAAGCATTATGGAAACCTTAGAGCAGAAACGGGCAGTCGAAATCTTGTCGGAGCGCCTGGGTAAAACCCAGGACTATCTTTGACATTGCTGCTGTGAAAGCCAAAATCCAAGATTTAGAGCAGCTGGCAGCTCAACCGGATTTTTGGGATGACCAAAACTTTGCTCAACAAACCCTTCAACAACTCAACGACCTAAAATCTAACCTCCAACGGTATAAACAGTGGCAATCTAGTTTAGAAGACACTAAAGCGATCTTGGAGTTGCTAGAACTAGAAACCGATGACGCACTGCTTGCAGAAGCTCAAACCAACTTGACTCAGCTGAATAAAGAACTGGATCGCTGGGAGTTGGAACAGCTGTTATCTGGTACCTACGACGCTAAAGGTGCTGTCCTCACCATCAATGCGGGGGCTGGTGGAACTGATGCCCAAGATTGGGCTGACCTATTACTTCGCATGTACACCCGTTGGGCAGAGAACCATGGTTATAAAGTCCACCTAGCAGAACTTTCCCCAGGAGATGAAGCTGGAATTAAGTCTGCCACTCTGGAAATTGACGGACTCCGCGCCTATGGTTACCTGAAAGCCGAGAAAGGTACTCATCGACTGGTTAGGATTTCCCCGTTTAATGCTAACGGTAAGCGACAGACTAGTTTTGCTGGAGTAGAAGTGATGCCTGCGGTGGATAATACCGTTGAGCTGGAAATCCCCGAGAAGGATTTAGAAATTACCACCTCCCGTGCTGGTGGTAAGGGAGGGCAAAACGTCAATAAGGTAGAAACTGCAGTGCGGATTGTCCATATTCCTACCGGCCTGGCTGTGCGCTGTACTCAGGAGCGTTCTCAATTGCAAAACAAAGAAAAAGCCTTAGTACTGCTGAAAGCTAAGTTGCTGGTGATTGCTGAGGAGCAACGAGCTCAAGAAATTGCCGAAATTCGAGGGGACATGGTGGAAGCGGCTTGGGGAAACCAAATTCGAAATTATGTGTTTCATCCTTACCAGATGGTGAAAGACCTGCGCACTAGTGTGGAAACTACAGCAGTTAATGATGTCCTTGATGGTAATATTGACTTATTCATTGAAGCCTATCTCCGTCAAGAAAATCAGTTAACTAATTAATAAGTAATGATTGGTAATTAGTGATTTCAAAGTTGCTTGATTATTACTCATCAATATCAATAGTAAGTGGTCAAGTTTCAAGTAAGCAGGACTCAGGCAAAATTCGGCAACAAACGCGCCTTTCTGTAGGGTGTGTTAATAAGGAACCCTACACATAGATTTTCTGGGTAAGTCCTGGTAAAAATTGTTAAGTCTGTTGTTACATTAAAATCAGCAAAGAAATTCTGACGTAGAGTACTTGTGTTCCATGAGCAACCCACCTTCACCGACCCAACAGCCAGAACAAGGTCTGGATACAACTACAGCCCCAGCCGATAGCGGTTCAAGTGAACCTAAGCCTAGTTACACCAAGTTAGCCATGCGCAATATGGTGCGTAAGGGAGGTAAATCTCTGAGACACTTTTTCCTCACCGTTTCTGGTTTATTGGCCTTACTGGTGGGTCTTGCCTACCTAACCCGTTAGGTAAAGAGTTTTTAAGTACATTAAACTTAGTTTTGACAGCTATATCGAATCATAGAGCAAGAGTAAGGGAGTCCTAGTGCCAGGTTTAAGGAAGCCATGACCTAGCCCATTCGCTAGGTCATGGGATTAGGTCACTCTACTGGTAGCCAAGCCTTTTGGAGTTTTTGAGGTGTGAATTTTGAATTGAGTGTACAGGATTGTTTCTTTAATCGCTCCCATTCCACTGAAACCATTACTAACCAATTCAGCAGCCCAATTTCCCTCCACACTTGGGAAAGCTGGTTTCACCAATGGCTAGTTGCCCTTGAACTGAATTTACCCGAGGCGAAGAGCTACGAATTGAGTCTTCGCCTTACGGACAATAGTGAAATTAAGGCACTTAATTCCCAGTACCGAAAAAAAAATCAGCCTACAGATGTACTTGCTTTTGCAGCTTTAGAGGTAAACTCTCCTAAGTTATCACCCCAAAAGCAATTATCGGTGCCTATATACTTGGGTGATATCGTGATTTCGGTAGATACTGCTGTTCAACAGGCTAAACAGCACGGGCATTCCCTATCCAAGGAACTAGCCTGGCTGGCAACCCATGGTTTACTTCACCTTCTAGGATGGGATCATCCGGATGAGGAAAGTCTAGTGAGAATGCTGGATCAGCAGGAGACTCTACTTCAGAGGGTAGGTCTTTCAAATGATTCCTAGAAGTCTGCTGTGCTTTTCAGTATATCCCTAAAGGTTAATCCTCCTAACCCATATGGGAAAGATGAAGGTATACCCAAGACCTATCCCTGAACCGATAAATGGTGTTACCAAAGGCCGAATCTTATCAAACTCAGTTTCTCGTGTCTAATACCTTGCCAATGACTCAAGAGCTATCTATACCAGTACCCCAATACTCTGACTCCAAAGTCAAACCTAACCGAGATTTGGCTTGGCGAATTGCTCCGACATTAATGCTTAGCTTCAAATATGCCTGGGCTGGGGTTCGCTATGCCTTTCTCACCCAACGTAACTTCCGCATCCATACAGTCATTGGCATTCTAGCCATTACCTTGGGCATTTTTTTACAAATACCCCTCGTAGAACTGGCTGTGATTGGACTAACCACTGGGCTAGTCATGGCTATGGAGATGTTAAATACAGCTATTGAATCGGTCGTAGATCTAACAGTTAAACAATCATACCATGAACTGGCTAAAATTGCTAAAGATTGTGCGGCTGGTGCAGTGCTGATCTCAGCGATAACTGCTATTTTTGTAGCCGGTTCCCTGCTACTGCCACCCTTAATCATTAGAATTGAGTCAGTTTTGGGCTAAACACCCGATTAGACTTAGGATGTGCGACTATTACGATGAAAGTATATGACTGGATTGTCGTTGGTGGTGGCATTACTGGAGCAGCACTCGGGTACGAATTGTCTCGCCAGGGTTTGAGTGTTCTGATTTTGGAGCAACATCCTACCCTAGAGGGAGCAACTCGCTATAGCTATGGTAGTCTTGGCTATTGGTCAGGAACATCAAAGTTAACTCGAGTGCTATGTCAGGAAGCTAGAGAAATTTATCAAACTTTATCTGAGGAATTAGAAACAGATACCCAGTTCCGGGAATTAGACTTATTGCTGACCATTGACCTCAACGATGACTATGAGCAATTGGCAGTAGATTATGCCCGTTGTGCTACTCCCCCAAGTTGGTTGAGTGTGGAGGACGCTTGTGCCCTCGAACCATTACTCAATCGAAATGCGATCGCAGGAGCTTTTACTGTCCGTCACGGGCATATCCATCCGGGAAAGACTACCCAAGGTTACCTGAACGCTTTCCGCCGTTTTGGGGGGGAAATCCAAATTGCCCGTGTGGTTGAACTGGTAAGGAGCTCAGATGCTATCAAGGCAGTCAAAACATTATCAGCAACTTACCACACGGCTAACACGGTTGTCTGTGCTGGTGGACTCAGTCGCACCTTACTGAAAGCTTCCGGAATTCCTGTATACTTGTATTTCACTCATGAGGAGATGATTGAAACTCCCAGAGTTGACATCCAGCTGCAGACAATGGTTATTCCAGCAAATACGAAACGGTTTCAACTGGAACAGCAAGCCAGTAATAAGTCAGTTGAACACTTGTGGGATAAGCCTGGTCATGAGGTAATACGACCCATTCTTGATGCAGGTGCAGTGCAGTTTTTAGATGGCAGTTTACGGATGGGTCAGCTGAGCCGTGTGCTGACAGACCCCTACGCGACTATAGCGCCAGAGAAAGGAGAATCGGAAATTCGTACTCAAGTGGGCAAAATTCTACCAGCTCTTGAGAAATTACCAGGAACCTGGCATCATTGTTTAGTAGCATTCAGCAACACTGGTCTGCCAGTGGTTGGTTCCGTCAGTGGTGTGGAAGGAGTTTATATATTTTCTGGTTTTACTAACCCCCTGGTATGTGTGCCACCCCTAGCCAAGCGCTTTGCTAATTGGGTGGTTGGACAAGAGGAGGATGAAATAATAGCCGAGATGTCCCCCGCCAATTAACAAAGTATTGTGTTAAGTTAAGCTAGGTTAAACCTTTTTAAGAGTCTGTTGGTAATCGACCCATAGTATCAGTCAAAGTGCCAATACAGTGGCTCCATCATCGCTCAAGCGCTTTGGTAGGGGCGACTCTGTCAAAGTTATGGAACATAGGTAGGGTCCAAGGTTGGATTAGACTGTACTAAGTTGGGTTAATGGTCACAGGCAGATACACATTTAACCTGCATAATAATTTAAGCAACGGATTTTGTGTTGACACCAGAGTAATCTTCACTGTCAAGGGTTAACGGTCAACAGTGAACAATCAGCAAGTTAAATGTTAATTAAGATAAAGAACGGTGGAAGCGACGGTGTACCCCTTAGCTGGTGAGGGAAGCTAAGGAATTAGCTCGTCCTAACCAGCGAGTTATGAGCCTAGACTAGTTATGAACCTACAGGTGATGGCAATCCCCTCCCCTCAACCCAATTGGCTGTAATAGGGGTCTTCTGCCAAGAACTAATGACAATACTGGAATTACAGTTAAGGGATTATGACAAAAACTCGCTCTAAGTGGCAGCTTGTGGTGGTAGGGATTTTGCTACTGCTGACTCTTCAGTATGTACTGTGGCGATCGCTGTTTACCCTCAATCTGGATACCGTGGTCAATGGCGTCTTTAGCTTGGGGTTATTACTAGCGGAAATACTGAGGCTAGCTGGTAGCACCATTCAGCTGTTTTTCTTGTCCCAGATAAAAGATAGAAGTCAGGAAGCTGATTGGGGTGAATTATCGGTTATTAGTGGTCGTTTTACCCCTTCTGTTGATATCCTGATTCCTACGTATAATGAACATCTCTCTATTCTACGGCGAACAATTATTGGTTGTCAAGCTTTAGACTATACAAGAAAAACGATCTATCTTCTGGATGATACTAGACGTCCTGAGATGAAAAGACTTGCAGCTGAGCTAGGCTGCGAGTATATTACGCGACCAAATAATCTTAATGCCAAAGCAGGTAATTTAAACAATGCCCTTCCTCAAACCTCTGGGGATTTAATTGCTGTATTTGATGCTGATTTTATTCCTACTAGGAACTTCCTCAAGCGGACTGTGGGTTTCTTTAAGGATAAGGAAGTCGCTCTAGTTCAGACTCCCCAAAGCTACTATAATCCGGATCCGGTTGCCTATAATTTAGGTTTAGAAAACATTCTGACGGCAGAAGAAGAATTATTTTATCGACACATTCAACCAATTCGGGATAGCGCAAATAGTATTGTGTGTTGTGGCACGTCTTTTGTGGTCAGGCGCAGCGCACTCTTAAGTATTGGTGGCTTTTTTACCGATTCCATCGCTGAAGATTACTATACTGGCGTTTGTTTATCGGCTCAAGGCTATAAGTTAATTTATCTTGATGAAAAATTAAGTGCTGGCTTGGCAGCAGAGAATATAGCAAGTCATGTATCTCAGCGGCTAAGATGGGCACAAGGTACCTTACAGGGACTTTTCCTAGAAGCAAATCCATTAAGAATTCCTGGACTTACTAATCTCCAAAGACTGGTTCATTTAGATGGGTTACTTTATTGGTTTACTAGCTGGTCACGAATTTATTTTCTAATTGTTCCCATAGCATATGCATTTTTCGGGATTATTCCCTTTAAAGCAACAGCTACTGAAGTCTTGTGTTTTTTAGTTCCTTTATATTTGCTACAGTTTGCTGTATTCTCGTGGATAAACTGCCGCTCTCGCTCCGCTTTCATGTCAGATATTTATTCAGTAGTGTCATGTTTCCCCATTGGATTAACGGTGTTGCAGACAATGCTGAATCCTTTTTCGAGAGGATTTAAAGTAACCCCGAAAGGAATATCTCGGGAGAGTTTTAATTACAACTGGCAGTTAGCATCGCCGCTGATTATTGTATTCGTTGCTACAGCAATTAGTTTTGGGTTTAATCTGACCGAATTATTGATACCAGCCAGCAGTTTGCCATCCCAAGAAACAGCCCAACTTACCCAACACATGAGCTTAGCTTGGATTTGGAGTGGCTACAATCTCCTGGTGCTGAGTATCGCCTTACTAATCCTTCTGGATTCTCCTAATCCCAATACTGACGAATGGTTTGACTTACGTAAAGTGGTGCGAATAAATATAGGAGGTCAAACCTATTGGGGCATCACTAAGTGGATTTCCCAAGTAGGTGCTCAAATCAAGCTGACTGAGAAGCTATCTATCTCCGTTAAAGACAATATCAAAGTAAGTCTGAAAATAATGGGGGAGAACTTGCGACTACAAGGAAAGATTACTCACACAGACCTCACGAGTGAAAGCCCCACTTTCCAAATAGGATTTAATCAGCAGATGAGTTTACCCCAGACACGGTGTTTAATTGAAATGCTGTTTTGTGGTGTGGGTCAGTGGAAACGTTGTGATACCCCTGGAGAATTCAGCTTGCTGTGGCTTTTATTAAAAAGTTTGCTCCAGCCCAGATTTGTGTTTAACCGTAATTCAAACCTCAGCACAATTAGCTCCGCTGAGGTACCAAGCTCTACCCTTACCAAACTCAATGATGGGATTGCTGTGGTAGCACCAGCACCAAAGGCGATGGCAACTGTTGCTGATTTCCAAGAAGACAATAGCTCCCAACCTCTGCTCACACCTATTTCATTAGTGGCTCAGCCTAGGGTAAAAGCTCCTAGTGTTCCTCAAAGAGTCGGTGAAGAAGTGGCGATCAAGGTCGCAATACCAATGAATCCAGAACTAAACTCGCAGGTGGAAGCGAGCGCTCATTGGGAAGCCGAAGGTGAAACTGTTGTGATTAAAGTAGCGATACCCAATGAACTCATCGAGAACTAAATTGCCAGCTAAATGGGATTGACCTTGGCCTTTAGGCCACGCTACGCGAATGGTCACGCGGGGCGCGATGCTCGGTACGAGCCGCTACGCGAACGCTAATTAAAAAACGACTCAAGAGCAGCTATGCTAGCAAAAAAGTGCATTGAGCCAAAGGCGATCTAAAGGGATGACTCCTACCCATTTATTAATTTTTGCTGGTTCCGGTTTATTAGCAGGTATTCTTGCCGGATTTCTCGGCATTGGTGGCGGTGTAGTGCTCGTCCCCTTGTTAGTGGCATTAGGATATCAACCAGTTCAAGCAGCGGCTACCAGTAGTCTGTCGATTGTGATTACGGCTAGCTCTGGTACATTGCAAAACTGGCGGATGGGCTACTTTAATCTAAAAAGTGTAATTGGCATCGGATTTCCGGCTCTAATCACAGCACAAATTGGTGCCTATCTAGCCGACCTCTTCCCTCCTTACTTATTACTGGTAGCCTTTGGGATACTGCTACTGGTGACGATATATCTGATCCAACTACGCAAACAGCTTAAGTCTAGAGCGCAACAGGAATCTCAAAGAGCACCAAACAACAGACGTTCTTCAAACTCTCCCATCAAAGCTACTGTAGCCAGGATCGCGACAGGTGGTTTAGCTGGCTTATTAGCTGGTCTATTTGGTATTGGTGGGGGAACAATTATGGTTCCACTCCAAATGTTGCTCCTAGGAGAACCGATTAAAACTGCGATTCAGACAAGTCTAGGGGTAATCGTCATTACAGCAGTTTCAGCCTCTGCAGGACATGCCTTACAAGGAAATGTCTTATGGATTGAGGGACTGCTGCTGGGTATAGGAGGCTTTTTGGGAGCGCAAATTAGTACTCGCTTTCTGCCAAAGTTACCAGACCAACTGGTGAGCAATGGATTTCGCACGCTGTTATTTTCCCTATCAATTTATATGTTTTGGCAGGCATGGCAGAGTTACGGTGGTTGAGATTGTGTATCTACTTGATGAGATTTCGCCGTAGTGGTTGGGAATAGGGAACTTCGGATATCGGAACAGAACTATAAATACATATCAAGTAGGGACGTATGGCGTGCGCCCCTACAGGTTGAGTCACTCCCTAAGTCCTGTTATAGTTTCTTAATAATGAATAACGTTTGTGTCGTAACTCAGCTTTAGGTGAAACCGCCAGCCCAGATATATCGCCCCGGCTGGACTCGTTTCCAACCTTTAGATTCACATCCTTTAGTTAAGGTGTTACTAATGGATTTACGAGCTACATTTTTCTTCTTAGGATCCAAACCATTAGGATAAAGCACGTCCAAAACATCTGCAGCACTCATGATCTGTGGATAGTGTTCTCTTAACACAGAAGCCACTAGCTCATATAAGGTCATATACTTTAATTGGTCTAACTTAGGTAGCGGAGAAGGCCGACGAGCTTTGTTCTTGGCAGGTTTTCTCTGAGGTTTATTGGTAGAAACTAAATCGGGCAAATCTTGAAGAGAAAAGGTGTAGCAACCTGGAGAGTCAGGGACAGAGTGCCATAACCCCTGGCTCTCTCCTTTCAACAAGATGGATTTGACCAGAGAAGTTTTCGAGGCAATATCGTCTTTGCCCAACTCTCCAAACAGCTCCCTGATCAGGTAATCAACGTGGAGGATCGTACCCCTGTGAGTTTCCAGAAGTCGGTCAATGGCTTCTGTAATCCTCTGCTCCTGGTAATCGAGTTGTTGTTTGAGTGCTAATGTTGACTCATCTAATTCAGTTTCAGTGGAGAAGTCTGCGGGCAATTCAGGTAGTGGCGTGGTGAGGTAGTATTTCTCCTGCTGGTTGTGGTTGCGATTTCCAGGAGGCAGGAACTTGTTGGAGTTATTTTCTGGTAAAGCTAATGCATTGGTATTCAGCAAAGCTTTAGCATGGCTAAGCTGTTCTCTTGCAACTGTGGCAGCTTGTTCATGATACTCTACCATTTGTCGGTAGTAATCAACCAAATCTTCTAACATCTTGTGACTTTGCGATGGTAGCGATGGCTGTGATGGAACATAAGACATCTACTTTCTTCCCCCAGATTCGTTAGCGTGTTGATAGCGAAGACACTTTCTGGCTACTCCTTTGCAGCGATTTCCATACTTGGGACAACAGGTAGCATAAGTCTCCCTCTCTGCAGGCGTATTGCAGTAGTGGCAAATGAACTTGTAAACCCGTGTATGGATAGTACGCCTGTGGGCTCTTACTTTGTATTCTCGAACAAAAACTTGTTTACTGGGCATGATTGTTTATATACTTTACTCCTTAAACATTAGCAATGGGTTCCTGATAAGTGAAAGGAAGCGAATTAACACTGCTTGTGTGTTCTTTTTTGAACTCTCCCTCGCGTCAAGCACGGGGGATTCTACGCAGAAGGCGATGGCGGATGAAACTGGAAGCCTCAACCATAATCTTCGATTTGGTTGTAGGTACTTCACATAACTGCCATAGCAACGGGAGGAGGAGTAATACCTTTGACTCCAATTTGATCTAACATCCTCACACAATAACTGCCAGCTGTACAATAGGGAACTCCGGCCAGATTCCTCTGGAAAAACAGCAGCTGATTGTATC
>NZ_JAAHFV010000085.1:0-19433 GCF_010672755.1 Moorena sp. SIO1F2 | reverse complement strand
TTGACAGTTGTAATCGTGCTGTATGTGTTCATGGGGGGAATGAGAAGCGTTGCCCTAACCGATGTTATCCAAGGGGTTTTAATGTTTACCTTAATGTTAGCAGCAGTAGCAGCAATTGCTTCTAGTCTAGGAGGGATTGCTGAAGCTAACCGTACTGTCTACACCCTCAAACCTGAATTGTTTTCTCGACAGGGTATAGATAATTTTTTTACCTATCGTAAGTGGTTTAGCTTCATGATTCTCTGGATGCTTAGTGTTCCTATGTTTCCCCAGATGTTCATGCGATTTTATACCTCAAAAACTAGCAATTCCCTAAAAGTTTCGGTAGTGATTTATCCCCTAGTAAGCGCTATCATGTTTATTTGTCCGGTACTAATCGGAATGTGGGGACATATTTCCTTTTCTGACCTGACAGGAAAAGCATCTGATCAAGTGTTTCCGATGATGCTAGCAGAACATACACCAATCTGGCTAGCATCTTTAGTGATGGTCGGAGCATTAGCTGCTTTGATGTCAACCTTAGACTCCCAGCTTTTGGCTCTCAGTTCCATGCTAACTAGAGATATTTATTTTGCTTATTTCCGTAAAACCGCTTCCCTCAAAGAACAAACCTTTGTTGGTAGACTACTGATTGTTTTATTGGCAATTATTGGTTTAATTATCGCCAAAAATCCCCCAGATACGATTACTGCGATCGCAACCCAAGCCTTTACAGGATTAGCAGTACTGTTTCCGACGGTAATTGCAGTATTGTATAGCAAAACTATTCATCCTCTAACCTGTATTGTATCGATTCTTGTGGGTGAAGCCGCAGTGATTGGCTTTCAGTTGGGGATTATTCCCAAAAGTCTTACCTTCGGTTTTCTGCCAGTTGTCCCTATTGTTGCCCTTTCCGGATTAATTATTATTGTCGGATCAATCAAGCCGATCCGGAGACTGGATTGATATAGCAGTTATCAATGGGGTGAGCTAATTTAGTCCTGGGTTGTAGGGAGTAGGGAGTCGGGAGTCGGGAGTCGGGAGTCGGGAGTCGGGAGTCGGGAAAAAATCCTGTGTACCTCATTACTATGATAAACGTTGTCAGTGGTCAGCTTATTTTCTTCAAAAGCTGTTCGCTTTAGCGTGGCCATAGGCTGTTGGCGTAGCCTGCGCGTAGCGCATAGGCTGATAACTGATAGCTGTTGGCGTAGCCTGCGCGTAGCGCATAGGCTGAAGTCATTGGTCAGTGGTGAGTCTTGAGTACTGAGTCTTCAGTTGGAGAGTTTTGAGTAGACATGCTGGGCAAATTGTATTATAGTGTAATACAATTACATGACTGAGCTAAATTCTAAATTCTAAATCCTAAATTCTACATTCTACATTCTACATTCTTAATTCTACATTCTTAATTCTTAATTCTTAATTCTTAATTCTACATTCTAAATTATACATTCTGACCAACATCGACTAGCCGGAGGCTAATATGTCCAAAAAACTCGACCAAATTCTTGTTGTGGATGTTGAAGCCACCTGTTGGCAAGGGAAGCCACCCCCAGGACAAGAAAACGAAATCATTGAAATTGGGATTTGTGTATTGGATGTTGTTTCTGGGAAGCCCCTGGAAAAAGACAGTATTTTGGTAAAACCAGAACGCTCAAGGGTCAGTGAATTTTGTACTAAACTAACTACATTAACCCAGGAGCAAGTTGACCAGGGAATATCGTTTGTTGAAGCGTGTTCAATTCTACAAGATAAGTATTTATCTGCTCGGCGAGTGTGGGCCAGCTATGGGGATTATGATAGAAATCAATTTCAGAAACAGTGTACATCGCGTTTTGTGAGATATCCCTTCGGTTCCAGACATATCAACATCAAGACCTTGTTTGCCATTAGTTATGCTTTGCCCCATGAAGTTGGTATGGCACAAGCTTTGGATTTACTGAATCTACCGTTGGAAGGTACTCACCACCGGGGAGGAGATGATGCTTGGAATATTGCTTGGATCTTCTCAAGGTTACTTTCGCAATTCAGAACTACACCATGATATCGACTAGACTTGTTCCAGAAGTCGGGAATCGGGAATCGGAACCCACCCCTAACCCCTCCCAGGAGGGGTTAGGGAATCGGGAATCGGGAATCGGGAATCGGGAATCGGGAATAATAATTGACGAAAAGCGATGCAGCGCGGTCTTTAATAATGTTTATCACCACTATTATAAAATAATAGCGATTTGCAGATAATTTAATTATGAAAATGAAGTTAAAAAAATAAAATCGACTTATTAATTTGCAATAATAAATAACTTAGTTTGCATACAAACTGCTCTATTCCCTGTTCCCTGTTCCCTATTCCCTGTTCCCTGTTCCCTATTCCCTGTTCCCTAAAAACCCAGAAATATGTACTTAAAAAATAGCAAATTACTATATCAATATGAATCCGTCTCGGTTAGTCAAAATTAGTAAATATTTGAGTAAGCATCTTCGGCACCAGCCTCAGAGAATTGGAATCACACTCGCTCCTGGTGGCTGGGTTGGTGTTGAGGAACTACTGGCAGCTTGTAAAAAGCATTCCTTTCGGATCAGCCGTGCTGATTTAGATCAAGTAGTTGCCAAAAATGACAAGAAGCGCTTTTCCTTCGACTCCACAGGTACCCGAATTCGTGCCAATCAAGGTCATACGGTCAAAGTCGATTTACAACTAGAAGTTGTGGTTCCACCAGATGTGCTGTATCACGGCACAGGTCACCGGGCAGTTGAGTCAATTCTCCGGCAAGGTTTGTGTAAAATGTCGCGACATCATGTTCATCTATCGACAGATATGGCAACTGCCAGAAAAGTGGGAGCAAGACATGGTCGCCCTGTGGTTTTTGCCATTGATGCCGCAGCTATGCACAACGCCGGTCACAGCTTTTATTGTTCCGATAATGGCATTTGGTTAGTGGATTGGGTATCACCAGAATATTTAAAGTTCACATTTCAGTCTACATGTAATCGAAAAGGTGAGAAAAAGCATAAAAGCTGTAGATAATCAACACGATAGCCATTACCTGAACCATAGGGGAATTAGAGGAAGGCATGGTTGTACCCCTGACCCACATGGATACGGCTGCTCCCATAGCAAAGCTAGAACTGAGTACCAGATAGGGCCAGTCATCGGTATAATATCCCCAGGTGGCTAGTAATGCCATTGCCAATGAGGTCATCATTAATTCAACGAACTCTGGTGGATTGTACTGGGTTGAAAGCACTAATGTTCGCCACCAAAACTGCCAAAGTCTCATAAATTAAAGTAGCTAGTTAATGCTCTAGGCTAGCGTTGACTGAAGACTCTGATATTCTAATATAGTTATGCTGATAGTTATGCTCCTGTAAATAGCTTAGAGCTTCCTCGGTTTTAACTTGAGGAAATTTGAGGTAGAAGCGGCTGACACTTAGAAAGGGTTCCGGTGTTTGTAAGATAACCATGCGATCGCACCATTGTGATAACCAGGGTATTAATCCTCCTGGTGCCACTGGTGTGCAAATCCAGACCTGTGCTGGATTGTGGGCTTTTACTGCTGCGCTTGCTGCTGCTATGGTCATTCCAGTAGCAATGCCATCATCAACCAGCAACGCTAGGGCACCAGTAGGATTGGTTTTCGGACAACCCGGTTGCAGTTGAGCTACCTGAGCTTGGGCTTTTTCTTGAGCTTGAGCTAATACTATTTCCTGCCATTGAGCATTTTTGTTTCGCCATCGCCTTTGCCCAGACCAAAGTACAACTCCCGAGGAAGTCACCGCACCGATTGCTAATTCTGGGTTGCGAGCCGTGGTAATTTTTTTTGCCACTACAATATCTAGTGGACAATCCAGTGCCCGAGCTACTGGTGCTGCTACTGGGATACCCCCCCGAGGTAGTGCATATACAATAGGCGTTGCATCAATACCTGTAGCGTGCAGCCTGCTCACCAAGGGGATAAGTGCTTGAGCGAGCTGCTCACCGGCATCAGCGCGATCGCTAAACAGCGGGGCAGTGTGCATGGCTTCCTCCGGTATGAAGTTGCCTGATATATATTATAATTACGGATTTTTGTCAAGATTACTGTATCAAAAGAAAGATTGTAATAATTACTTGCTCACAATCTCCTCAATCTACTATTAGTAGTAAGGTGCCTTATGCCTGCAAAAATTTCTGTGAGCCCTCATGTCCAACGGAGAACAACTTAGTCTTTTTGACGAGTCAGAGTTAACCCCATCACAGCCGAACAATGTCCAAAGGGAGCTAATCCCCACTGATGCCAAAATCCCTATTCCTCCTGGCACTTACGACACCATGGAATCCTTGACAGAACACTGTCAATCTTGCCAACGCTGCGAATTAGGAGCTACCCGCACTCAGGCTGTTATTGGACGTGGCAACCCTAAGGCCCTAATTATGATTATTGGAGAAGGACCGGGTAAACAAGAAGATGAGACCGGTATGCCGTTTGTAGGCAGAGCAGGGAAACTGTTGGAGAAAATTTTGGCATCTGTGAAAATCGATAGTGAACAAGATGTATATATTTGTAACATGGTGAAGTGCCGACCTCCTGGTAACCGCACCCCTACTCCTGATGAAATTGAAGCGTGCAAACCTTACTTGTTGGAGCAAATTCGCCTAGTAGACCCCCAAATTATTCTGTTCACTGGTGCCACAGCGGTAAAAGGCTTAACTGGTAACAAGAAGGGGATTACTAAGATTCGGGGTACCTGGATGGAATGGGAAGGGCATAAGTGGTGTATGCCAATTCTCCATCCTGCTTACCTACTGCGGAATCCCAAACGAGATCAAGGTAGTCCAAAGTGGCTGATGTGGCAAGATATCCAGAAAGTGCGTGCTAAGTTAGATGAGATTCGCTCTTAGATGCAATAGATATTAGGGAATAGGGAGTAGGGAACAGGGAATAGGGAACTCAGAAGAGGGAACAGGGAGTAGAGATTAGTTAAGTGTTAATTGTTGATTGTTAATTGTTAATTTACCATTGAAAGTTTAAAATTGTTAATTTACAACTTTCAATGGTAAATTAACGAAAAACCAATAATTATACAGCGTTTTTAATAGCTATCAGCTACACAGAAGTTTTTCGCTCTTACCTATTCCCTCTTCTGAGTTCCCTGTTCCCTATTCCCTATTCCCTATTCCCTAAAACCCAGACATTTGTACCTCACTCGTGATGATAATTGCTATATAAAATGATTATTGATGAAACTTGGTATCAACGACCACCTGGAGTTTATGACGCTACCTCCGCTGGTGGTATTGTTGCCCGCCGCTGGGAGCAGCAGATATACATTGCTCTAGTTCAAGAAGGCAATAGACTTGAATACGTCTTACCCAAAGGTCATGTAGAACCAGGAGAAAGCATTTTAGAGGCGGCAGAGCGAGAAATTGCGGAAGAAGCGGGCTTAAATGACCTGAAATTTATTGCTGAACTGGGAGTTAAGGAACGATTAGACTTTGCCAAACAGTGTTGGAAAAAGACTTACTATTTTCTGTTCATTACTGACCAAATTGAGGGGACTCCTACTGATCCAAATCTCAGTTACCAGCTGCGGTGGTTTCCAATAGATGAATTACCAACATTATTCTGGCCAGAACAACAAGAACTCATTAAAACCAATAGTAAGCTGATCCAAAATTCTGTAAGCATATGCGCTACGCGCAGGCTACGCCAACAGCCGTGAGCTAAAAGCTCACGCGTGCGCGTTCAGCTGTCAGCCTTCAGCGTCCCATAACTCAAGATTAAACGAATGCTTACCTCTTTTATTGAAAAACACCGATTGCGCTACGGGCACGCTTGGCCTGTAACCACGCTGCGCCAACGCGAACAGTAGCGTCGTGGCACAGGCTTCGACGCATCGGACCTAACCCATAAGCTGATAACTGATACGCGACACGCTGATACGCGACACGCTGATAGCTTACCCGTTAACTAAAACGCACAACACTGTGGCTAAATCACACCACAAGCCGCTCGAGCACCACCCCCTCCCAAGGGTTTGGGAGTGTCTGAATAATTGTCACCTTGGGCGTGAATGATCAGAGAGTGACCCTTAAGGTCAGCAACCTTTAACCGTGGGGCTACGACTGGAGTGTTAGCAACACCCTGTTGATTAACCACTAGCCTTGGCAAATCACCTAAATGACCATTACCGAATGGTCCTTCATGTTTGCCGGTATTTTCTGGATCATAATGACCACCAGCAGCTAAGCCTGGAACTACTTTACCTTCCTTCTCGGCTGGACCACAGTTGGGGTTTGTATGGAGATGGAAGCCATGTTCTCCAGGAGTTAATCCAGACAGATTCGAGGTTAGCTGCAGACCCTTCTCGGTTTGGGTTGCTTTGACAATGCCAATCTCTTTACCAATGCCTTTGGTATCAGTCAAATGCATGCTCACCGTTAGTGGTGTTGACGCGGATTGATTGGAACAAGCCGAGATTAGAAATATTGCGATCGCAGCTAATAGGCTGATAATTTTCATACTCAACTACACCCCACTTACAGATAGGTCTCCAAGGATCTGAGATCCTTTCGGATTGCCGTTTCCCTATTCCCTACCGTAGCTGATTTCTGAGGATTTTTCAGCTTGAGCTGAGTTTTCCATGCTTCTATCTCAATCTGGCACCCATTCATCTTACCCCTAGCTGGAGTGGGCTTTTAGCGCTATTTTTGTAAAAGCACAACACTTGGCTAGTGTTGAGGGGATCCCGATACAGACACTCAACCCGATTAAAATTATGTTTCTGGGCAAGGGATTGCAGGGTGGTTTGGGTTTCGGGAAAATCACTAGACAATATATGACCCTCGACCATGGAAACTTCTTCGGGAGTCAGTTGAGCCCAGTCTTGGTAAACACCCTCTAGGTAACGTCTTAGATAGGCGTTTCGGGTTTCTCCATCTGTGGAAACTATATCGATCAGAATAAAAACACCATCAGCTTTTAGCAGATGACTCAGCTTAGCCATAATACCATCTTTTTGCTCAAAACTGAGGTGATGGAACGCAAAAGAACTTAGAATCCCGTCGAACCTATCCTGCTGCTTTTGTCCCAACTCAGAAACTACTTCAAAGAAGTCGCCCTGGATCAATGTCTGTTCGCAGGGGATAGAATTCATGTTATCACGAGCAATCTCTAGTGCTGGCTCAGAGAGGTCAATACCTTTGTAGGAAGCAATAGTGGTATTGGCTAAAGCCTGGGCGGTGAAGCTAGCATCACCGCAGCCGAGGTCAAGCATGGAGAAGGGCGTTGGAAAGTAGCTGACTATAAATGCGTGTAAGATGCCGTAAATTTCACGGTGTTTCATGTAATTGTTAGTCAGTATTTTTTAATAGAGTTGCCACTGACTCTCAAATATATTAGGTGACTGATATGTTTTCATAAAACACCTTTTTTGTACTTTGGAAAAACCACCTATTAGGTAACTTATTAAAAAAAACATAGTGAAATTCAAACCCCAGCCAGGATTTGATATTTTGTAAGCATTCAGCAATCAGCTAATACGCTACGCGCACGCTACTTGAGGTGCTATCAGCTATTAGCTAATGCGCTTTTAGCTCACGGCTGACCGCTGACGGCTGACCGCTGACGGCTAAATGCTTACCTAAGTATTAATCCCTATCCAGGTTGGATAGTTGAGTTTTCACATGAGCCAGATAGCTAGAATCATTGATGGTTTCTGGGGATAATCTTCCTCTTGCAATAGCACTTGCTACTAGGTCTTTGGCGGTAATTCTCTTGGTTTTTACAGCGCTGATGAAACCAGCATTACTGGGAATACCTTGGTCAGCAAAGTAGCCTTGATAAGCCAGATAGACCAGGTTAAATGGTTGAACTTCGACAATATTGTTACGGCTGGTGGTATAATTTGCAGCGATTTCTGATGCTAAGACGGGAGTGGTAGCGGTAGCAATCAACAAAGTGCCTAAACTGCCAAGTACGAGACGTTTCATCTTTGTTTCTCCTAAGATTGATTAGCTTAATTGGTGAACTGCTTTTCTTTAATTACTAGAATGCAGGTCTTAACTGAGGAGGAAGTGACCGTTAACTGAGAATTTGATAAGGTGTTGCTTAGGAAACTGAATTAACCCTGGTTGACTGACAAAACTAATCAACCACGTACTGGTACGAAAGTATTTTGAATTCCAGTCGATACCGTCGTTTATCATGTTGTTTTCGTGAGGCCATCGCCGGGTCAGGATCATGATTACTCAGGTACGACCCGTGGCGAATTTAATTCTTAATGGGGAAAGCGCACCTATGTGAAACGAACCCGACGAATCAGTCTCCAGCCATTTTCGCTCGGAGGCTTTGACATCATGTTTATCACTACCCTCGCCTTGACCTACTGGTTTGCCGTAATATCATGTCAGGATAATTACCCTTAATAAAAATCTCCCCATCTCCCCACATTCCCCTCCTGGGAGGGGTTAGGGGTGGGTCCCACCCTCTCTTTAATTATGGGTATTCAACCAGACTTGATATGAGGGGGAACCTCAGGGTGTGATTCTCTTAATGGAAGAGGTAAATTGATCAATTGGCTTTGAGGGGGAATGTCAGGGAATAGGGACTTCGGAGCAGGGAGCTGAGGGGGTGACAACGGCGAGACCAGTTACCTTTGGCTATAATTTTAATTGATGTGGATCGCTTCAAACGCTACAACGATTCCTATGGTCACCAAAAGGGTGATCAATGTCTTCAACAAATTGCCCAAGCTATCCGTGATGTGGTCAAACGTCCAGCTGATTTAGTCGCCCGCTACGGTGGTGATGAATTTGCGGTACTTTTGCCCAATACCGATGCCTCTGGGGCTACACAGGTTGCCCACTTGATTCAAAAGGCGGTGCAAGGTATAAAAATCATTAATTATCGCTATTAAAATCATAGTGATAATCATAGTGCCCCGATTAGAGAGCAGCTCACCCTGAGTTTAGGAATCGCCAGCGAGATTCCTAAACTGGATCAAAAACCAGGAATGTTAATCGCTAGGGCTGATAGTGCTCTGTATCAAGTCAAAGCCACAGGTGGCGATGGCTACGCAGTATGTACCAACCAAGGCCAGGGCGATAGGTTGGGTTTGGGAAAGTTAGAGGAAGAATTAGAAGAGGAATTGTATAGGGCAGTAGGGCAGCATGAGTTTATACTAAACTATCAGCCAATTATGTCCCTAGAGACCAGGCAAATCCTGGGGTTTGAGGTGTTGGTGCGTTGGCAGCACCCCAAGCAGGGACTGATCAGGCCATCCCAGTTTCTATCGATTGCTGAGCAAACCGGACTGATTCTTCCCCTGGGGGAGTGGGTTTTGAGTACTGCTTGTTGGCAGTTGCATGAATGGCAGCATCTGCGGAATACTATACCATTGTTCATCAGTGTCAACCTTTCTGCACAACAACTGTGCCATCCCACTTTCCTGCCTCAGCTTCAACAAATTTTGCAGGAGACTGGTATATCTGGGAGTAATTTAATATTAGAAATTACCGAAAATTCTCTACTAGCTGCAAAAGCCGACGGAGGTATAGACTTAAACCAACTCCAAGCTGAGGGGATTCAATTAGCCCTAGATGATTTTGGCAGTAGCTACTCTTGTCTGGCTCATTTAACGAATCTGCCCATAAACATCTTTAAAATTGACCCTTTTTTTGTCCAAAATATGGAGTCTGACCCCAAAAATGCAGCTATTGTTAAAACTATCATATTTATAGCTCACCAGCTCGGGATAACAGTAACAGCGAAAGCCATCGAAACTCCTGAACAAATGGCAAGCTTGCAAGAGTTAAATTGTGATTATGGGCAAGGTTTTTTTTATCGGAACCAATGGATGCTGAAGCCGCTTCGAGTGTTATCCAAGCGGGGAATTAGGGAATTAGGGAATGGGGAATCGGGAATTGGGAATCGGGAATCGGAACCCACCCCTAACCCCTCCCAGGAGGGGTTAGGGAATCGGGAATCGGGAAAAAATATTGTGTACCTCATAACTATGAAAAACGCTATTAATCGATATTGAATATATAATTTAAAAATTATGTATATTCATTTTTTTTGTTAAAAAATGAATATACATAATCATAATCAAACTTGTTGTTTTATAACTGCTATATTTATATATAGTATTTATAGCGTTTCTCGCAGTTATGAGGTACAGTATTCTTTGACGTTGATTCCCTGTGTTGATGCAGGGGATCGCTATTCCCTATTCCCTATTCTCTCTTCCCTGTTCCCTGTTCCCTGTTCCCTGTTCCCTAAAATCCAGAAATTTTGTACCTCATAGCTATGAGAATTGCTATATAAATGAATTAGGATAATTTTTGATGCCATATTACCTACTCCCTACTCCCTATTCCCTATTCCCTATTCCCTATTCCCTGTTCCCTTTTTTGTGAAAACCCTATAGTTTTAAAATTGCTGTCAGTGTGAGATTATAAGATAAGAGCCGAAAGAAATGAATGTTATCTTGCCCCTGAGGCATAATCGATGAGTGCAGAAATTATTTGTGTAGGTACTGAACTGCTGCTGGGGGATATTCTCAACAGCAATTCTCAGTTTTTAGCCCAGGAGCTAGCGGCATTGGGGATTCCTCACTACTATCAGACAGTAGTGGGAGATAATATCGGGCGTTTACAGCAAGTATTGGCAATTGCTAGTGAGCGCTCCACTATCCTACTATTTACTGGTGGTCTTGGTCCGACGCCGGATGACTTGACGACGGAAGCGATCGCTAAATTTTTTGGCGCTACTCTGATTGAAGAACCGGATGTTATTGAGGACATCACTCAGAAGTTTGCCCGGCGGGGACGTCAATTAACTACCAATAACCGCAAGCAAGCCCTAATTCCGGAAGGGGCACAAGTATTACCCAACTTGAATGGAACAGCTCCTGGTATCATCTGGAAACCCCGTGCTGATTTAACCATTCTCACGTTTCCTGGTGTTCCTAGGGAAATGAATCAGATGTGGCGAGACACGGCTGTTCCCTATCTCAAAAGCCAAGGCTGGGGTAAAGAAATCGTTTATAGCCGGATGTTGCGGTTTTGGGGGATTGGAGAATCGGCTTTGGCTGAGAAAGTTGCTCCCTTTTTTGACCTTACCAACCCCACGGTTGCTCCCTATGCTAGTAAGGGACAAGTGAGGTTAAGAGTTTCGGCCCGTGCGGCTTCAGAAAGTGAAGCACAACAGTTAATTGAACCAGTAGCGCAAAAATTACAGCAGATTGGGGGAATTAACTATTTCGGTACTGACACCGATACCCTAGCCTCTGTAGTGGGTCAGCTATTGACGGCTGCCTCACAAACGTTGAGCGTAGCGGAATCCTGTACTGGCGGCGGTATTGGCAGTATGATAACCAGTGTGCCTGGCAGTTCTAATTACTTTCTGGGGGGTATCATTGCTTATGATAACGCTGTGAAAACTGGTGTACTCGGAGTAAATTACTCAGATTTGAAGGGGATGGGGGCGGAAAGTAAAGTTGTAGCAGAGCAAATGGCAACGGGAGTGCGATCGCTTCTTTCTTCAACCTGGTCATTGAGTATTACAGGCATAGCCGGACCTGGAGGCAATACCGATACCAAGCCCGTGGGTCTAGTTTACATTGCTCTAGCCGGACCAGATGGCATTTTAGAATGCTACAAGTACACCTTGGGTCAACATCGGAGTCGGTCTGACCTACGTCACATCAGCGCCTGCTATGCCCTCGATCGCCTACGGTGCAAATTGCTGAGTCGGTGAACTTGTTAGTTAGCTTGTTAGGGTTAATTAGCAAGCAGTGCACCCATAACCCTTTTCAATCTAAATTTCAAGCTAAATCCCTGCACCTGGGGGCCAGGTGGTGAAAATAAACACCACCACAGTAGCGATCGCAAGCATTCCCTGAATCAAATTTCCTACCAATGAACCGACCACAATCCCCAAGCCAGCTTTAAAGGATTGCTTAATTCTAGGCTGTAACTTTAACTTCCGTTGATAGAGAAACTCACCTACAAACGCCCCTAACAACGGTCCCAGCACAATCCCTAGTAACGGTCCGCCGAAGGGCAAGGCGGGTAAAAGACCAAAAACCCCCATGAACAAGCCGATTATGGAACCAATTTGTCCCCAATTACTAGCACCAGCTTTTTTGGCTCCCCAGTAAGCGGCTAAAAAATCGACCCCCATACCGAGTAGCCACACAAAGATTGCTACGCCCAATGGCCAGGTGACGCTACTAAAGCCCTCAGCAATACCCCAAATTATGGTGGCAGCTAAAATCAACATGGCACCGGGAATGCCAGGAACAACCGAACCAATAATGCCTACTAGCATCAGCAGAATCAGGAACCAGTACAAAATGATTAACCACATTATTTAAATTCGAAGCGGTACCCACATCTTATAAATGACCAGAGAGAGTATTGGCGAGTTTATCAGCAATCCCCTCAATCCAATTTTCATCTTGTTTAGTGTAACTTCGGGGAGCATTGGCTGCCAAAATTAGCGCTCCTTGATTGCCAATTGGTTGACATATTACACCTTGTGTGTTATGTGGCAAGTAGTCAAATTCAAGTCGCCCTGGATAGAGCTTTAGGTTAACCAGATAGACGGCTTTTTGAGTTTCGAGAACCCGCTTGAGAATAGCTCCAGGCTCGACTTGGGGATTTTTGCCCAAGATCCCCCGCCGCAGCAGGACTTTGCCTTGGTATACCACCACAAGCGATCGCGTTACTGTATTAGTTAGTAATAGATGGGATGCCCAGGCTAATTCAGTTTTTACCTGATCTGGCAGTTCTGGAGCGAGTTCCAAACCCTCCTCGCCAATCAGTTTAACTGCATCAGGAGGTTTGGGCTGTACCTGCTGCCACAGTAAACCTGTCAAAATCAATACAGCACAAACAATTACCCCTACAGCATCAGAACGAGCTTGAGAATTGGTTAGCTGGGAGGTTAATAAACGGTTAATCAGCAACAGACCCCCTGCCAATCCTCCAACCGCAAATGGCAGCAGCCGCAGTACATCATTTTGGTCGGGTTTAGCCATCACTCACCTGTTGGTTGTTAGTTCAGTACTTAGGCAGCTGAAAGGAAACATCAAGGTGTTACTATTTTTCATCCCCCGGTTCAATGATCCGTTGGAACAAATAACCTGTACCTCGTGCAGTCAGAATTAGCTCAGGATTACTCGGGTCATCCTCTAACTTGGCTCGTAGCCGGGATATGTGGACATCTACTACACGGGTATCTACATGGCGTTCGGGGGTATAGCCCCACACTTCCTGCAAAATTTCAGAACGGGAGAATGGTTCTCCGGAACGTTTAACTAATAATTCCAGAAGACTGAACTCCATTCCAGTCAGCCGAATGCGCTCATCCCCTTTGTAGACCTGCCGCTTGTTGGTGTCAATTTTGATACTCGCAACATGAATCACGCCAGAACTAGGAATACCGCCAGTTCCGACTTTATCAACGCGCCGCAGTACGGAGCGAATACGGGCTTCCAATTCTTTTGGAGAAAAGGGCTTGACCACATAGTCATCTGCTCCTAACTCTAGACCGGTAATCCGATCAGCTACATCCCCTAAAGCAGTTAGCATAATAATGGGAATGTCTGATTCCTTGCGTAATTCTTGACAAACACCATAACCATCTAGCTTTGGCATCATCACATCTAACACCACTAGGTCAGGCTCTTGATTACGAAATGTGTCTAGGGCTTCTTCTCCATCGGCGGCTGTGACTACTTCGTAGCCAATCATGGATAACCTAGTTTCTAATATGCGACGGATACTAGCCTCGTCATCGACAACAAGAATTTTTTCTTTATGAGTTTCCAATTGACGTTGTACTCCCGAAATGGTGAAGTAAGATTAATGATTTATTAATTTATCAGTAGTTTATCTCTTTAATCTAACGCTTTACAAAGTTGGTTTTATCGTTGAGAATTATATTTTCCTTGCTGGTGAAGTCTTTCTTGACTTTCATTAATGTTAATTTAATTATTGAGTTTTTTTAAGAGTTTTTAAGACTTTTCAAGTAGGATGCCGAAGCCTAAAACGCTCTATGTGTGTAATGCCTGTGGTGCTGAGTCCTCCCAATGGTTCGGCAAATGTCCTGCCTGTGGTACTTACAATTCCTTGGATGAGGTAGCTCCCCCATCCCCGGTCAAAATCAGTCGCGGGGGTTGGCAATCCAATACTTATTCCGATAACCACGAGCCTAACACTGGACCGGCTCAACCAAGATCATCCCTTACCTTCTCAGAAATTGTTGATACTGTCGAGATCCGCTTCCCCTCAGGCTATGGAGAACTTGACCGAGTCCTCGGAGGTGGTGTTGTGCCTGGGTCTTTAGTATTAATTGGTGGCGATCCAGGGATTGGCAAATCAACCTTAATGCTTCAAGTTGCCAATCAACTTGCTAAGTTGCATCGCATTCTATACGTTTGTGCAGAGGAATCAGGACAGCAGGTAAAGCTGCGAGCATCTCGCCTGGGTGTGGTATCAGCAGAAACCCCTGATCTCGAATCTAATAACGGTAGGGTGAAAAAGGAGGCTAAGTCTTCTAAGTCTAAGTCTTCTAAGTCAAAATCATCAAAAACTCGAATAGCTGCTCAAGACTCTGAGTCTAAATCTGAGTCTAAAGACGCTGATTTGTATATCTTACCAGAAACGGATTTAGAGGAAATTCTGCGAGAGTTGGAGTCCCTGAAACCTCAGGTAGCAGTGATTGACAGTATTCAGACCCTTTATTTTCCGGCCTTGACCTCTGCTCCTGGTTCTGTTGCTCAAGTCCGGGAATGTACCTCCGCCCTGATGCAGGTAGCAAAGCGGTCAAACATTACTCTGTTAATTGTGGGTCATGTGACCAAAGAAGGCGCGATCGCAGGACCAAGGGTACTGGAACACTTAGTGGATACTGTATTGTACTTCGAAGGCGATCGCTTTGCCTCCCATCGGCTACTGCGTTCTGTCAAAAACCGCTTTGGGGCTACTCATGAAATCGGTATTTTTGAAATGGTCAGCAACGGTTTGCAGGAAGTCTTGAATCCTTCTGATCTGTTTTTGGGTAACCGGGATGAAATGAGTCCTGGTACTGCTACTGTCGTGGCTTGTGAAGGTACTCGTCCGATTCTGGTAGAGTTGCAAGCGCTAGTAAGTCCTGCTAGTTATGGGGCACCCCGGCGCTCAACGACTGGAGTTGATTACAACCGGTTACAACAAATTCTGGCAGTCTTGGAAAAGCGAGTCGGGATTCCTCTATCCAAATTAGATGCTTATGTAGCAACAGCAGGGGGGCTAGGAGTAGAAGAACCAGCAGCTGATTTAGGAATGGCTATTGCGGTAGTAGCCAGTTTTCGCGATCGCGTTGTCGATCCTCGCACCGTTATGATTGGTGAAATCAGCTTAGGCGGGCAAGTGCGACTAGTCTCTCAGATGGAACTCCGACTCAAAGAAGCTGCCAAGTTAGGGTTCAAGCGAGCGATCATACCCAAAGGTCAAACCTTATCTGATCTTGGTATTGAAATTATTCAAGTATCTAGAGTACTAGATGCCATTATCGCTGCCTTGCCTGGGGGATTACGCCAAGACTTCCCTGAAGATATTGAGGATCAGATCTAAGATCAAGTCCAGTTACATAACCAATTCCCGATTCCCGATTCCCGATTCCCGATTCCCGATTCCCGATTCCCGATTCCCGATTACTCGGCTGCCAGAAACTCCAAATAACTACCACTCAACTCCTTGACTGCCAACTCATAAAACTGCTTACCATGTTTCGGTGTTGCTAAGGCTGGATTAGACCCCATACGACCATCGGGATAACGGCGACGAAAATCTGCGGCTCCATAAATGGGGTGTCCAGACGCAACGGTTTCTGAGAGGGGTGCTTGTTTAATCGCTTCGGGATAGACATATTGGGTAAGTGCTACCTCAGAAGGAGTAGCATGGGAACCTTCTTGATCCCCATACAATTCCTTAGCTAATTTATAGACAGAACGGCACATAAACCAATTAGCTACCCGACACTGAACCGTTTCCCCATTGGGAATCTGTAAATCACTCAAGTGAGCGTAACTTTCAGAAAACGCTGCCTTAAGGGTAGCGATATTACCCCCATGACCATTGATAAAGAAAAACTTGGTAAACCCAGCTCTAGTCAAGCAAGTCAGGTAGTCTTTGAGCACCTGAATTAATGTACTAGGTTTCAAGCTGATGCTACCGGGAAAAGCCGTGTGGTGTAAGGCCATCCCGACATTAATGGTTGGAGCAACTAGGGCATTGGTTGCTTCAGAGACACCTTTTGCGATCGCTTCTGCACATATTGCGTCGGTGCCAATCAATCCAGTTGGTCCATGTTGTTCAGTTGAACCAATGGGCAGAATAATCCCTGGTGATTCCTTTAGGTAAGCTTCAATTTCTGTCCAAGTACTCAAGTGTAACAGCATGGTTAATCCTCTTAGAGGGTTAGTAGTTGTGATATCTGCCAAACCTCTCGTTTCAAGTAGGTGTAGAGGTTTGGTTTGGCTTTAATACCTAGGTATACCCCCTAACCCCTCGCGCGGAAGGGGGGGATGGGATTCTTAATTAGCTAAAATGACACTATAATCTATCCGCAGCAAGATAATATATTGGGAAAAATAAGGTTAATTGATGATTAAGTCAATATTCTGATTGACAGATGCGTGGTACTACTTGTATATCTTGACGTGTAACCTCAGTTACCAACTTTTCTTACTTTATGCTTGCTCTCGACATACCCCACAGTACTTCCACTTCTGAGCTGACCAAGGCTAAACAAGTCTTAGTGGTGGAAGACGAAGAACTAATCCGAGAAATGATCGTCCTAGCCCTGGAAGAAGAAGGTTACGAGGTATTCAGTGCTGCGGACGGTGCTACAGCTTTGAGTATGCTTCAGGATACCGATCAAACTGGTTACTCTGTGGATTTGCTCATATTAGACCTAATGTTACCTCAGGTTAATGGTTTAGATCTGTGTCGGTTGCTACGTTATCGAGGAAATCCCATTCCTATCCTGATTCTGAGTGCCAAAGCTAGTGAAACGGATCGGGTTTTAGGTTTGGAAGTTGGTGCAGACGACTACCTCACTAAACCGTTCAGTATGCGGGAGTTGATTGCTCGTTGCCGAGCCTTAATTCGTCGCCAACACTTGAATGGTATGACTCCAACACCAGTGCAGCAATTCCGAGAGATCAAGCTGTACCCCCAAGAGTGTCGGGTGATGGTTCGGGGAGAAGACGTTAATTTATCTCCCAAAGAGTTTCGACTTTTGGAGTTATTTATCAATAATCCCCGCCGAGTTTGGTCTCGGGAGCAATTAATTGATCAAGTATGGGGAATGGATTTTGTGGGAGATACTAAAACCGTCGATGTTCATATTCGCTGGTTACGGGAAAAATTAGAGGAAGACCCTAGTAAACCAGAATACCTGATCACTGTACGCGGTTTTGGTTATCGGTTTGGATAAATAATCAAGGATAGAGAAAGGATAGAGAAAGGATAGAGAAAATATCAAGAATCAAGGATAAATAATGAATGAAATATGAAGCATAGATAAAGGATAAAGTAGTATAAAGTACGAAGTCCTTCATACTTCATATTGTTTTTTTGTTATGATAATCCTAGCATTTTTACTAGGTCTGGCTTTGGGAATTGGGCTGTGGCTGTGGCAGCAGCACCAACTCAAACGACGGCTACAGCAAATGCTGGGAACACTACAGGCGGATGCTACCAGCAACTCGTTGTCGGCAGTTTCTCGTTTGCGGCAAGCGATCGCAAGAGCCAATCATCAACGAGAACAGATCGAGCAAGAACTGCAAACGTGGCAGGGAGTAGTTCAGGTAGCACCCTTAGGTTATTTTCTGGTGGATGAAGAAAACCAGTTACTCTGGTGCAACCAGCAAGCGCGTCAGTTATTACATATTCATCACTGGGAATCAGGAGAAATCCGGTTATTCCTGGAGTGGGTGCGTTCCTACGAATTAGATCAGCTGATTGAAACTACCCGTCAGCAGCAGCAACCTGGGATCTGTGAATGGGTATTTCACCCCAGTTGCTTAAATGGGGAGGCCATGGGTGAAATGCGATCGCTTTATCTAAGAGCTTCCAGTTGGCCATTACCCCATAAACAAGTTGGTGTGTTTCTGGAAAACCAACAACCTTTGGTAGAACTGGCTGAGTCTCGCAACCAGTGGTTTGGGGATTTAGCCCACGAACTAAGAACCCCTTTAACCTCCATTAGTTTAGTGGCGGAAACCTTACAGAGCCGTCTGGAGCCTCAGGAAAGCCGCTGGGTCGAGAAAATGCTCGCAGAAGTCAAACGGCTGATTCAGCTTGTGGAAGATTGGCTGGAAATTAGTAAACTCAAGCAAGACCCCACTCTACATCTTAACTGTCAATCCATAGAACTAAAGAGTTTAATTTTTAGGGTCTGGCAAACCTTAGAACTCCTAGCCCAACAGAAAGACTTAACCCTTGCCTATAATGGACCTAATCAAGTGTATCTGCAAGCTGATCCCTCTCGCCTGACTCAGGTGTTTCTGAATTTATTTGACAACAGTATTAAACACAGCCCATCTCAGGCTGCCATTCGAGTTGAGGTTAATGCTATATCTTCCCAGAAGGCGGCTGTTTGCGATACTTGGATTCAAATTAAGGTGATCGATGCAGGAGATGGTTTTGCCGAGTCAGATTTACCCCGTGTCTTTGAGCGACTTTACCGGGGAGATCAGTCAAGAGCCAGAGAGCAGACTAATTATAGTAATGGAGACCCCTTACCTGTTCGTGGTGGCAGTGGTCTAGGACTATCCATTGTGCAGCAAATTATTGAAGCTCACGGTGGCTCTATCCTAGCCAGCAATCACTGGGAAACAGGTGGTGCCTGTATAGAAATTGCACTTCCAGATACCACCAAAGGTTGATTCAATTTGCTATTACTTAGTGTTATAGTGTCTTATCCTGCTCGCCCTGGTAGGTTGTTTGGTTAAAGGTTAAAGGTTGAAAGTTAAAGGTTGTTCCCGTAGCGTGGCCATTCGCGTAGCGTAGCCCAAAGGCCAAGGCCAAGGTTAAAGGTTAAAAGTTGTTTGGTTGTTCCCGTAGCGTGGCCAATAGGCCAAGGTTTAATAACCTGTAACCAGCTAACCAGCTAACCTGTAACCAGCTAACCAGCTAACCTGTATTCGGCTAACCAGCTAACCCCTAAAACTTTCATTGAAATACTGCCTGTTAATTTGTTCACCGGAAGGATGGCTAAGCGCGATTGGCCTTTGGCCACGCTACGCGAACGCATCTAATCAAGATGTCCTGTTGGGCAGTTATTTATGTTAAGTGCTTTCTTACCCATGCATAAATGTAAAGGACAGGGGCTTCCAGCCTTCCCTTACCAACCCCTATTTTATGGTGAGTTTATCTTCTCCTACTAGTTCTGTCAGCAACATGTCTGAGCGTTCCA
>NZ_JAAHFV010000084.1:0-19685 GCF_010672755.1 Moorena sp. SIO1F2 | reverse complement strand
TTATACTATCACATTTGATAGCCGTTTGAAGCTATTGACAGCATCAGCTCTCTAGATTTTGGCCTCAACAATCATCATTCTGCCAGCAATAGTGAACCGATTCATCGGCCATAACCCAATAGTTAAGGCCAATAACCAATAACCATTAACTATTAACCATTAACTCTAATAAATCCTTAGCCTTGCTCTGGATTGTTCTATACTCCTTAAGGATTGGTTCTATTCCTTCTTCTTCCTTTTCCACATAATCATCTAAATCTCCAAATACTCTTTTTATTTCTTCATATATCAGAGTATATTTGAATTTAAGTTGCTCTTTAATATCTGATATCAACTTAGTTTTATCACTATCTAATTTTTTGCTAATCTTGCTAATGATCATTCTTTTTTTAAGATAAAGCGCTCCCCCGGAAACTAAAATCCCAACTCCGGCAAATGCAGCACCGATAATATCCAATATTACTATTTCTGTTATCGCCATAAATAGGCCAGCAATTACTGTTACTGCCGCTCCACCTAATACATTGGTGGCGACTCCACTAGCGTTAGATTTTAAAGTATTGATAAACTCAGCATCTTCAAGGAGTTTAGATGCTTTTTGCTTAACGTCTTCAAACACCTCATGACGGCGCTCAATAACTTGGATAGATAGATGGCTATTACTGGAATAATTCTGGATAGTATTTAAATCTTGTATTAACGAATCAATTAGGTTTTTAATATCCCCTAAAAAATGGTGTGTCCCCTCTTTTAAGGTTTCTTCTAACGACACTTGTAGCTCTGGTTCATACTTGGCCTTGATCTGATCGATCCAGGCTTGGATCGAGGCATTTTTATTAACGGTACCAACAACGGACTTATTGATTAGTTTAGGAAAGGTGAAACCAGCGCTAAAATCGGATTTTATTTGCTCAGCAACTAGATCATAGTTGGCGGCTAACTTATCCACCAGTTTACTAATCTCATCTTGAGACTTTTTTTCACCGACAGCTAGTTTAGTTTTGATTCGTTCTACTGATGATTTATCCAGCTCTAGTTGCCGTTGGATAGATTTTAATTCATGCTCTAATTCATCAATCACGTTTTGAGTGCGATCGCTAATTGATTTCAGTTTAATTTTATAAGTCTCCCCACCGGTAACCATATCATTAATAAATCCTCTCACTTCCCTAAACCCACTCCCCTCTTCATTCCCATTGTTTTCTAATTCCGCTGATGTCGCAAAAACTATAGGAGACTCAATATGTCGTTGACTAGCATAGTCTTTAACTCTCTGAGTATTTCGGCTTAATTCTTCTGGTTTAGTTAAATCAGACTGTTGAAGTATAAAGACTACTTTTTTACGCCATTGCTCACTAACATAATCCAGGAGTTCCCAAGCTGTTTTATGATAGGGATTCTTAGCGAAAAATACAAAAAACACTAAATCACTGTTAGGAATATAGTTTTCAGTAATCTCTTGGTGGTTGTCCAGAATCGTATTCGTTCCAGGAGTATCGACAATTGATAAAGTTTTCAAAATGTCAATCGGTAAACCAATTTTTCGTAACGTTGGGCTAATCTCCTTTTCAAAAGGCTCCTCTGAATAAACAATTTGTTGAATAACATCCGTACATGGCTCAACATCAGTTTTACAAATTTCTTCTTGAAGGAGGGCATTAATAAAGCTACTTTTACCGGCTTTGACTTCTCCAACAATAACTAATAAAAACGGTTCATTACTATTTTTTTGTATCGTCCTGATTTTTGACTGTAATTCCGGTTTATTGATTTGACTAACAAATTTATGCAAATCTTGTAACAGGTCATCAATATCAAGTTGGTGGTTGTACAAGACTTGATCAATAATTTGATTGTTCATTAAAATTACTCCCCTAGAGTATACTATCCTACCTAAATTAGGACAAAATAATTATTAAATATAGCTATGGTAGATTAATTATAGTTATTTTCAAAGCATATCGCAAGGTAAAAACTCTGATCAGGTAAACATTCAACTCTCAGCTGTCAGGCATCAGCCCTTGATTAGTCATTAATCAGTAGTCATTGGTCATTTGTCTAATGTGTTCGCGAACGGAACATCGCATCTTAACAAGACTCAGCCGTCAGGGATTAGCCCTGAATATTATTTCACTCGATTCTAGTTTGCGTTCGCGAAGCGGCTCGTACCGAGCATTATGAATCGGGGGGTAGAGTCCCAATGTTGACGAGACCCGAATCCCCTCATATCGTTGTAAATTTTCTCGAAGTGCTGACGCAGTTGAGGAAGAATAACCTTTAAAATCTCTCTCACGGTAACTAACTGAAATTGACAAAATTTGCTTATTGTCTAAGTTTAATACCTCTTGGCTAGGTTTGTCTAAAGACCATTGCTCAGGACTGAGCCACTGATCCAGTATAATGAAGTTAAGTCGAAATGGCATAGTGCTTGTAGATAGCAAGACTAATCATGGCAGCAACACACATACGCTTTGACTGGGCGATCAAAAAACAACTGCGGGATAAAGCTAATTATGTTGTCCTCGAAGGCTTTATCAGCGAATTACTCGGACAAGTGATTACCATTGAATCAATACTAGAAAGTGAAAGTAATCCTCAGACACAAGATAATAAACTAAACCGGGTGGATATTCTAGCTCTCAATAGTGCCGGGGAGTTATTGCTAGTGGAGGTGCAAAATAGTTCGGAAAATGATTACTTTCAGCGGATGTTATTTGGAGTTTCGACTCTGATTACCGAATATCTGGATAAAGGAGAGCCTTATAGTCAAGTCAAAAAGGTCTACTCCATTAATATAGTTGACTTTCCCCTCGGCCAAGGACAAGATTACATTTATGAGGGTAAATTAAATTTCATCGGACGTCATATCCAGGACAGATTAGAGCCATCAAATCTCCAGAAGGAGTTGTTCAAAATTGAGCAGGTGTACCAGATATTTCCGGAATATTACATCTTGAGAGTGAAACAGTTTGATGATGTGACTAGAAACAGTTTGGATGAATGGATATATTTCCTTAAAAATAGTGAAATCAAGGAGGAATTCCAAGCCAGGGGATTAGCCCAAGCCAAGGAAAACCTGAGGATTGAGAGTCTACCGAATACCGAAAAGGCAGCCTATCAGAAATATCTGGAAGATAAACGGTATGAAATTAGTATGCTGGAAGGGGCAGAGGCAGTGGGAGAGTTAAGGGGCAGAGAAGAGGGCATAAAAGAGGGCAGACAACAGGGGATATTAGAAGGCATTCAACAAGAACGTCGTGCTAACTTGGAGCGAATACTCCAACTACGATTTGGAACGATTCCTTCAGAGATATCTGGGAAAATCCAAGGTAATGATCTCCAACAACTGGACAACTTGATGGCAACAGCATTAACAGCTAATTCTTTAGATGAGTTTAGCCAACATCTGCCTTAACCATTGAACCTACCCTACGGGAACGCCAAGGGCGAACAACCTTTAACCCAACGATACAACAACTCCTAAACTTTCATTCCCAATCCTATCCACTGCTGACAAGGCATAGATTCCCGACTCTAGCGCTATCTCCAGCGTGGCTGAATTCAGGATTTTGTACAACCTCCAAACCCCATCTTGTTGTCGATAAAGGGTCCAATAACAAATTTCTCCATCACAAACTTTCTGCCAACTTAGCTTACCATCTCTTGCTCTGACATTACCTGGTGTCTTAGGTGGCTCAGTCTTTAACCACTCCATAGTAGGAACAACAGCAGGTTCAGAATATATAGAGCTTTTGAACTGGTCAACCACCTCTAAACGATTTTCTGTGAATACTTTCATGCTATAGAAAATATTTCCTAGGGAGAGTTGAGACACTAGATCGCGGCTAATTTCAACTTGTTCTTCATACTCAGAAATCGGCCACTCTTCTCCATCTAACTTACTGAGTCTATTCCCAGAATAAATGTGTCGATTTTTATGATTATTTTCTGTCCACCATTGGAGTAAAACCGGATAACTTTGGGCAGGAGGCTCAATCCGCCAGTAAAGTTGAGGAGCAATATAATCGACCCAACCTTCTTCTAACCATTTTTTAGGGTCAGCATAGATAGCTTCATATTGATCTAATCCCTTAATTTGAGGAGGTTGTCCAGGACGATAAATTCCAAAAGGACTAATCCCAAATTTAACTGTTGGCTTAGTAGCTTTAATGCCAGTGTAGAGACGCTCAACTATCTTATTCACATTGTCCCTGCGCCAATCCCCCAAACTCAGTTCACCCCCAGCTTCCTGATAAGCTTCATAAGTTTTTTGATCAGGAAAATCTTGATCTTTGATAGGATAAGGATAGAAATAGTCATCCAGATGAATCCCATCGACATCATAACGACCCACTACATCCAGAATCACGTTATAAGTCCAGTCTTGAACTGTTTTTACTCCTGGATCCATCCACAATTGCTTACCGTATTGATACACATAGTTTGAATGGGTAACGCTGATGTGAGGCTTGACTTTTGTGGAAACTTGTGATCCTGTTGCAGCACGGAACGGGTTAAACCAGGCGTGTAGTTCAATATTGCGATTGTGACATTCTGCGATCGCAAACTCCAGCGGGTCGTAAAATGGTTCTGGTGGTTGCCCTTGGGTACCTGTTAGCCATTCACTCCAAGGTTCTAATTCTGAGGCATATAAAGCATCTGCTGTAGGTCGTACCTGTAAAAACATAGCATTGAGGTTAAGTTCCTCAATCCGGTCAATAATCTCGATCAGTTCCTCTTGTTGGTTTTCAGCTGCTAGACCCTTTTCAGACGGCCAGTCAATGTTCCAGACACTGGCAACCCAAACTCCCCGAAACTCTCGCTGATGGCTAACCTCCCTAGTGGTTTGGAAAGCAACCGTGTATTTTGAGTTTAGGTCCGGCACCTGACCCAAATACGCCAAAGCTTGATAGATAAACGCTGCCACATCAGCACGAGTTGCCACTTGAGTGGGTCGCAGTCGCTTGGGATTGGGATAATTGACGATTATGTTAGCATCCGTAGCGGTGGCTATCCTGTCTCGGGCATAACCAGGAATTTTATCCACATCTTGATAGAGTTGGGGTAGCTCTATCTGTACATCCGATATCTCACTCAAGGGAAGGTTCAAGCCAGATGCGATCGCTACCAAGGCTTCCACTCGAACCAGATTAGTGTCTGGGCGGAAGCGATTACCAGGATAACCCGACATAAAGCCAGTTTCGTAAGCATATTGAATCGCCTCCAAAGCCCAGTGTTTCTGTGATACATCAATAAACTTCGGAGCAGATCGTTGTTTTTCGGGTTGGGAAAAAGCGTTTTTTAATATGGCAGCAAACTGAGATCGATTGATGGGTAGATTAGGTCGGAATCTGCCATCAGGGAAACCGCTAATCATTCCCTGATTGGCTAAACCTTCAATAAATGGCTTTGCCCAGTGATTTTCCGTATCAGGGAAGCCAGTTTTAGAAGCTACCATAGTTTTATTGCGAGGCATATTGGGGGCTTAACCGCAATTTTAGCCGCACTATTATAGCAAGTGGCAAATTAATATCAAGTTGCGTTTACAGATAGTAAATTCACCGATGGGGAGATGGTCAGAGGTCGTGATGGCAGGGAATAACTATATTGAATACATGAAAAGTCCCTAGATCAGACCGGATAAGTAATGAAGTGATCAGGGGTGATGGTAATAATTTGTGATTCAATAGTCTTTTGTCAGTTATCCCCTCATCCACTCATCCCCTCATCCGCTCATCTCCTCATCCGCTCATCCCTTGCTCTGGTGAAGCCATAGTTAAGCAATATCAGGGGGTTGATTGTTAGAATCTGACTTGGGTGCTGACCGGATTTGCTGTAGTTGAGCTTGTATTAAATTTCGTAGGTCCTCTCGAGAGACCTCTGAACCAACCGCTAAATTACCAGGTGTATCAAAGAAAACAGTACTAGTGACGGTGTCGATTGCCAACATCTGAAACAAAATGTGAGTGACTGGCACCCCGCACGCCATAAGTTGAGGATCCCAATCAGAATGAAAATTGGCAGCATCTTGAACAGTCGGAAAAGCATAAATAACATTTTTCTCCAGATCAGGGTTAGCACGATTACTCAGTGTCGTCAACACCCAACCTTGGTCAAGATTTTGGAGAATGTAATATTCCAGATGGTTTAGTTGTTCCGCCAGAAGTTTGAGTACTGGAGCGATCGCTTCAATCGCTTGAGGCGTCGTTCCATCTTGTGGAGCATTATCAATCAAATTGTTAATTTGTTCGTCTAATTCCATAGGAGCTATAGGGTGAGGAATTTGGCTGCACATAGTCTAAACCTAAATCAAATTTGTCGAGAGTACCTGTATGTTAGGGTCGTTATTGAATGAAAATCATGATGAGGGAAGTCTGCCTGGGCGTGGAAGGACTATTTGAACTGCTGTATAACGAACTCCGGCAGTCCACTCGTGCTTCTAAGCAAAACTGCCAGGACGTAGCAAGACGTATCGCTGATGAAGTTAATCGTATTTGCAATGAAAGTAATCGGATTCAAACCTCTGGGGATGTGGACAGCTGGGCTCAAAACCTCGCTAACCATCGTCTCAAGCAAGTTTGTCATTACTACAAACTGGGGTCGCTCCAAGGAAGGGTAGAACTACAGAGTACTCTTAGTGCGATTATCTACCGCTACATTACACCCCATCAAACGCCGACCAGTTACCAGGCGCGGCTGAATATGATTGAAGATTTCTTACAGGGATTCTATGCCGAAGCCTTAAATGCCTTTCGGCGGGAAACCTCCCTGGAGGAAACCTATCGTCCCCGCAGTCTCCTGGAACTATCAGAATATATGGCGTTTACAGAGCGCTATGGTAAACGACGTATTCCTTTACCCGGTCGCCGTTCCCAACAGTTGGTCATTCTACGTGCTCAAACCTTTTCCCAACAGCAACCTCCAGAAACCTCTGTGGATATGGATACAGCAGCGGAAGGAGCAGCACAGGAGTCAGATGCGACTTGGAATGATGCGGCGATCCAGCAGGTGCGGGAGGCAATGGTATTATCAGACTCTGAACCCCTAGACTCCAGCCTGCGGGAAACTGTAATCAAAGAATTATTCGCCTATCTCAAAGAACGCCAGCAACAGGATTGTGCGGATTACTTTACTCTGCGGCTCAAAGACCTGCCAACCAGGGAAATTGAGGAGATTTTAGGCATCAATCCCAGACAGCGGGACTATTTACAACAACGGTTTAAGTATCATCTGATTCGGTTTGCTCTGTCTCACCGCTGGGAATTGGTACATCAGTGGCTGGGAGCAGATTTGGATCGAAATCTGGGGCTAACACCAAAAGAATGGCAACGATTTCAACAAAAACTGAGCTCCCAACAGTCAGAATTACTTAAACTCAAACAACAAGGTTACTCCAATGAACAAATTTCTAAGACCTTGGGTTGTACACTAAACCAGGCACAGAAGCGATGGTTTAAGTTGCTCGAAATTGCCTGGGATATTCGTAATAGTTCAGTATCCGGATCCGGTAGATCTAAAGATGAATAGTGACATAGATAACAATATGGACGCTTTCTATAGCCGCTTAATGGCTTGGCTAAAAGAGTCCCGTCCCGCTGCTTCAATACCATCAAACGGTCAAGTAAACGATACTGTACCTCTGGGTGAGACAACAGCAGCGGATTTTGACTTTGATGTATATCCCCTGGATTTATCAGAATCACTGGACTTGGAAAACTTGAACATTGTCCCTAATCACAATGGCGAAGCGGCTTTAGACCGCATGTGGGTGAATTCACTAGAATCGAACACCCATGATGACCTTACACTAGGCGGTGAAATCCGCCGCTACAACTTGGGAGAGATGTCAACCGTGCAAAATCGTTTCCAGACGCTATTGAAGCGCAAACTACAAGCTCAAATTGAACTTAACCCACCTCTGTTTCCTTGGGAGACAGAAATTTCAGACTATGAAACTGATATTGTTGACGCAATAGCAGAGTCTTGGGTTTCCGGAGTTAGGTTTTGGATGCCACAGTTGTCTAACTTGGCCTTACCAACTGCCATACCAGAAAACGTTTTATCTCAATTGCTAGAAGCCTGCTCTGAGGCAGTGTCTTCCCAGTATCAGCTAGGAGCTAAACTGGTTAGGGCAGTTCAAAAGCTGTTTCCTGACGAATTCTATGCCCTTAACTCCTGGAGTGGCAGGATCTTGATGACACCTACCCGTTCTCCAGAAGAACAACTGCAATCCCTACCTTACGAAGAAGCTAACAATGAGCAAAAGATGGTCTTGGCTCTGTTAGCAGCTAAGGAAATTCTTACCACCCTCACCATTCCAGTTTCACCAAATCAAACTCCTGTGGAGCGCCAGTGGGAGACTAGTGCTGGTTTAGTAACTCTGCGAGCAGAATATCATCAAGAAGATGGTGTGTCTCAGCTACGGGTCAGCACTCGTTTGCCTAGAGGTGGTAGCTTGACTCTAGGTACACCTCAAGCCTCGGCAAAAGCAGAACGTACCTATCCAGGTTACCTGAGTGTAGAATCCTATGATTTACAACCCAATCAGATTTGTTCTATCGAGATTCGCTTCGATCATGGAGAACAGAAACCTTTGACCTTTGCAATCTGCCCGACAAATTAGTCAGAATACTTGCAGGTTAACAGGTTGCAGGTTAACAGGTTAGTAGGTTGCAGGTTAACAGGTTGCAGGTTAACAGGTTTCAGGTTAACAGGTTGCAGGTTAACAGGTTGCAGGTTAACGGGTTGCAAGTTATAGCCTTAAACATTCCAACCTTTAACATTCCAACCTTAAACATTCCAACCTTTAACATTCCAACCTTGGCCAAAAGGCCACGCGTGCGCGTTCAACATTCCAACCTTGGCCAAAAGGCCACGCTACGCGAATAACATTCCAAGCTTGACATATAACCTCGGAGCGCATCTACCATGGTGAGTCAGTTTTGGCAGCGTCTTGAGGCCAAGCCATTGCCTCCTACAGAGGAGTCGATTTCGTTAAGGGTGTTGGTGCAGGCACTGGTAGTAGTAGGAATTGTGGCTGTTGATGTTGCCGCATCTACCTTCTGGAGTCTTTGGGCAGTACCCTTAAGTATTGTGGGAGCAACCTGGAGTTGGTATCGTCGTCGCCAACGTAACATTGCTCTGAAATTCTTGCTGGCATTGGGGATGTTGCTGGCATTGGGAGCCTTTTTGGGCAATGTGTTCAGTCAGCTCAATGATACCCGCTTGGCTCTAGCTCAGTTGTTAGTTCAGCTGCAGATTCTCCATAGCTTTGACTTGCCCCGCCGCAAGGATTTGGGCTATTCGATGGTAATTGGGCTAATCCTGTTGGGGGTCGCTGGTACTGTGAGTCAGACTCTGGCGTTTGCCCCTCTGTTGTTAGTATTTTTAGCGATCGCATTACCGGTTCTTGTCCTGGATTACCAGTCACGCTTGGGTATATCTACGGCTAAAAAAAGTAAAAAATTATACGGTTTTACTCCCAACTACTCACCCATACCCCTAAAGCGTCTCATTTTATTTATTGGTGTAATTATAGCGCTAGGGTTAACCATTTTTGCTCTGATGCCTCGTTTCCCTGGCTATCAAATCCAGATGTATCCCGTCAGTGCTCCTGGGGAAATGGCAAACCGGAGATTTGATTCACAAAATAGGTTAATTGTTAACCCTGGCTATGTGAGCGAAGGGAAACAGCAAGGGGAAAATGGTAGTGGTGGCTCTCAAAACGCTACGGGTGCTGGTGAGTTGGATCAGACATTTTACTATGGCTTTAATAGCAAGATTAACCAGAATCTGCGGGGAGAACTGAAACCTAAGGTAGTGATGCGGGTGCGTTCTCAAGCACCGGGATTTTGGCGAGTGCTAGCGTTTGACCACTACACGGGTCAGGGTTGGGAAATTTCTCGGGATAATCAAGTCCAGAAAATAACTCGACCAAGCTGGTCCTATCGCTTCCAACTCTTACCTGCCTTGATCACAGGTCAAACCAAAAAGGTAATTCAAACCTACACAGCTGTATCAGAACTGCCGAATCTGATTCCCGCTTTGGCCTATCCGAAGGAATTGTTCTTTCCGTCGCGGGAAATCGGTATTGGACCAGAAGGCAGTTTGCGATCGCCTTTAGGTTTATTAGAAGGACTGACCTATACCGTAATATCAGAAGTTCCATTTCGCGATCGCACTAAGTTGCAGCAAGCTGGGGATAACTACCCCAAGTCGATTCAAAACTACTATCTGGATATTCCCCCCCAAATTGCAGTGAGGGTCAGGCAACGTACTGAAGAACTCCTAGCCACTTCAGAGAAACCTATAACCTCTTCCTATGAAAAAGCCTTGTATCTAGCCCAGGCGGTTAAGCAGCGTTATCGCCTCCCCCAAGACCCCTCACAATTCCCTTTTTTAGAAGAAAATCAAGATTTGGTGGAAGCCTTTCTCTTCAAGTATCAAGGTGGTTATCCTGACCACTTCTCCACCACCCTCACGATTATGCTCCGTTCCATAGGCATCCCAGCCCGATTAGTGGCTGGATTTGGCACTGGCGAATTTAACCCCTTTACCGGGTTTTACATCGTCCGCAATACCGATGCCTATGCCATGACTGAGGTTTATTTCCCTAAATACGGTTGGTTTGCCTTTGACCCCATCCCAGGTCATGAATTGCTGCCCCCCTCCGTTGAGCAATATCAAACCTTTAGTGTCTTGCGCCAGTTTTGGCAGTGGGTAGCAGGTTGGCTCCCCTCACCAATCACTGGTTTACTGAGCAACCTATGGCATTTCACCATTGGTACCATTATCCGAATATTTGTTGGATTGTGGAAGATGGTATCTAGTGGTTGGTTAGGTATGTTGAGCGGCTTGATTTTAGCGATCGCATTTGGTTTTCTGAGCTGGCTAAGTTGGCATCAGTGGAAAAACTGGCGCTATCGTTTCTGGTTGGCAACATTGCCACCAATGGAACAGATTTACCAGCAAATGATCAGGATTTTAGCAACCAAAGGATATCTCAAACATCCGACTCAAACTCCACTTGAGTACGCTAGCTGTATAAGTCAAGACCAGCCTAAAGCATCCGCTGAGGTAATTGAGCAGATAGCGCATGCTTATATCCGTTGGCGTTATGGAGGTCACAGACCTAATATTAAACAACTGCGGCGGCGACTGAAGCAGTTTAGCAAAAATAGGTTTAAGGTTTAAAGTTAAAGGTTGAATGTTGAATGTTTAAAGTTTAAAGTTAAAGGTTTAAACTTTAAAAGTTGTTCGCGTAGCGTGGCCTATTGGCTAAGGTTTAAAGTTTAAAGGTTGTTCGCCCCGTATTCGGTGTAGGGTTGAAGGTTGCTTGAAGGTCAACAGTTAACAGTCAACGGTCAACGGTCAACGGTCAACAAACAGACTTTTCCTTTAATGGGGTTCATCTAAAGTATTTATATAATGACTGTTCTTCTACCTGCTGTTGTTTCGGTCGGTTTAATTATCCTGATTGGATTTATTGCTGGTCGCACGTTATCTCTGGACAAGCAAACTCTTTCTCAGGTATCTCTTTATATTCTCGTACCAGCGTTGATAGCAGACAGCTTGTATCGGACAACTCTGTCTACCGAAAGCACCATTGGTTTAGTCGCTGGGTTGATCATTACCGCTGTGTTGCTTTACCTACTGAGTTGGGGATTAGGCAAACTGTTGAAATTACCACCAGTTGTCCAAAAAAGCTTTATGGTTGCTGCTATTTTTCCCAATGCTGGAAACCTGGGGCTTCCTCTCAATTCCTTTGCCTTTGGTACACCGGGTTTAGAACGCGCTATAGTTTACATGATCACAGCTGCCTTGTTGATGTTTGCTATTTGTCCCGCCTTACTTAAAGGGGGTAGTATTAGTTCTGGAGTGCGCTTAACCCTAAAACTACCGCTACTCTGGGCAATGCTGGCAGGATTAACCTGGCGTTTATTGCGCTTAAAACTGCCTTTAGGGCTAGATCAGGGTATTCACCAGTTGGGTATGGCAGCAATCCCTATCGATTTAATTGTGTTGGGGATACAATTGTCCCGCACCCGTTTGGTTATAGGACGGTATGAGGTGCTCGCCACTACCTTGCGTTTGTTGGTAGCTCCGCTAATTGCCCATACCGTTGGTCAAGCATTGGGACTGGAGGGATTAAATTTACAGGTGTTGGTGTTACAAAGTGCCATGCCTGTAGCAATTAGTACGGTAGTTTTGGTCACTGAGTTTGGGGGAGATGCTCCCTTAGTAGCACGGACAGTGGTTTTGTCTACCTTAGTCAGTTTCCTTTCTCTTCCCCTAGTTTTGTGGGCGACTACTTAGTTAGTATGTATCTATCGATAAGAGCTAAACTAGAGAATTAACGGACATAGAACTGTAAAAGATTTAACAGGATCAGTAATTATCTGGATTACTAAAGCCAGGTTAATTTGCCATGGTTACATACAGAGATTATTTCTCTGACTATCATGCTTGAACTAGCGCTTTCAGCAATTAAAAGCAGTCATGAATACTCAACTTGCCAGTCCACCTGCTCAACACGACAGTTTAAATATCCCTACTCCCTGGGGGTGCGCTTGTCGCCCCCCCCAGCCTCAAGGGGTAATAAATCTACTAACAACTCCCTGACCCATTAGCAGCGTTTTTAAGCATTTAGGCAATTTTTAAACAGGGTGCATTATATTTTCGGAGTAATATCAGGATGCATTTAACTATTATAAAAATTACCTGTTATCAGGTAAATATAGCTGATATGATACCCAAATTAAATTTGCTTATAAGGTGTTTTAAAATTCAATTTTTTTGCCAAACCAAAACCAAGTATGATCTTGAATTGATTAGCCACACTATTATCTAGTAAACCGAAACAAAAAATAACTTGGATGATCAGCATAACAGTAGAACTACTAGTTCGTTTTGTTTGGCAATAGATGAATATTTTTTTTTATTTTGGGCAATCCTGAAGATACTCACGCTGCGCATATCAACCATGCTCTGACTAAGGCTGGAGGCAAGACAAACTATCTCGACACTTCTCTGTTTCCTACTAAATTACGACTATCTTGGCAGCCACACACTAAAGATGGACTTCTCACCCTATCCGATGGCTATCAATTACGTCTAAGAGATATTCGTAGCATCTTTTGGCGTAATTTTTCTGGAGTTCAAATTCCCCCAATCAAAAATCCATTACAGCAGAGAGTTGCTTTTAATGATGCTATGAGTACCCTAATAACGTTGATGCAAGGAAACTCAATTCACTGGGTTAAATCATGGCAAGCTTATGAATTTGATAAGGAAAAACCTCTACAATTGAGCAAAGCTGAACAAATGGGTGTAACGATTACCCATACTCTAATTAGTAATGATCCAGAGGCTATAATTAAATTTAGGAAGTCTTGTGACCAAGTGATTTTTAAGCCAGTCTATGGTGGTGCTCATGTCCAGTTTTTAACAGAAAAACATCTACAACCAGAACGACTAAACTTAGCCCTGCGGCTTTCTCCTGTTACTATACAGGAGTATATCCCTGGCACAAATATTCGCACCTATGTAATTGGGGACTCGATGTATTCGGCAGAAATTCGCTCCAAGTCGCTCTACTTTCGAGAAGATATCGATGCTCAATTGATTCCGGTCAGGCTGCCAAAGACCGTGCAAGAGCAGTGCAAAGCTATCACTAGAGCGTTTTGGCTCCAGTGGACGGCGATTTGGCGTTTAAAGCCAAATGGTGAATACGTGTTTCTTGAAGCTAACCCCAGTCCGATGTTTTTACACTTTGAGCAACAAACTGGTTTCCCTATCACCCAAGAATTAGTTAATCTTCTGATGAGTGATATCAATTGAGTCCTGAGTCGGAAAGTGCAGAGTTCCGACTCAACAGTAAACAGTCAACAGTTAAAAGTTAATAGTCAACAGTTAACAGTCAACGGTTAACAACATTAGTATTAGACTTACAAGCTAAGGTGTGAAAACCATTCATGACATGAACCGTTGGAGTATCGGGCATGGGTATTGTGTACCAATCATTCTCCGATTCTTCTCGGCTGATTATACTACCCTGGGAATCGTATTGTTCAAAACGCAATGTACGTATCGAACGCTCAGGGCAATTAACTTGAACCGTGATAATGGCAGAATACACTCCTGGTTCGAGAGGATTACCAAATACTATCCTACTATCAAAGGAGTGAATGGGATTGCCCATTTCATCAGTAGTGCTGACCAAAGAATCGATATCGAAGTAGTGGATATTGCCTGTCTGAGCATTTGACATGACTCTGACCCAACGCCTTGGTTTTGTCTGAGCTATAGCAGTCTGAGACAGGTAAGCGATCGCAGATAAGATTAACAGAAATTTCCCCATAGAATTTACCAATAGTAGTATTAAACTATTTACTATCAATTTATTATCAACGGTGACAGCTCGGGAAGCTGCCACTGTGTTATAGTAAATAGTAAACTCTAGCAGGATTTATTTAACTGTTTCCGAAACAACCAGGCAAGCCCTATCATTCCTAAGGAGGCAGAAGACGCTGGTTCTGGTACAGACTCAGACTCAGACTTCTCTTGGGACTTCAGTAATGCTATCGTAGATTCCGCTAAGATCTGATGGCTAGCTGTCGTTGGGTGGATGCTATCCCAGAATACAAACTCGTCTGGATTAGCACAAGCAATAAACGTTGTTTCATCTAAGCACCCTTCCGTCACATTCGTGAAACCAAAGTTTCCAGGATTGGTCAAAATCTGATTAAATAGGTTATTGGCATCGAAGGATATCAGGTTAATGTCAGCTAAGGATTGGCTCAAAAGGTTAAGGGTGGAGTCCAACAGAGAGTTATGTTGGTCGGTCAAATCCGTGAGGCCAGTCGATAATACACTACCTAGCCTCAGTGATAGAGGTATCTTTCCCAAATCTGGTAAGTTAAGCACTAGGAAATTGCGAGCACCAAAGTTATACAGGGAGTTCACTGCTGTCTGTATATTGCCCACGACCTGAGTAGGATTAGGAGGGTCCGCACTCTGGTAATCATTGGCACCCGACCACAGAATATAGAGGGCGTTGGGGTCACCGATCTGATCAGATACAATCAGGTCATTGGTAAACCCTGCCACTTGCGTGAGTAATCCCGGTAACAACGCCCCGAATTCACCAAGGCCAGCTAATCCGGCTTGAGAACCACCAAAAGCAAAGTTTACGCTTTGATTAGTCGTCGCACCATTGAAGAAAAAACTCACCCGAGGGCCATCGGGAGTGATAGTGATTGGAGAAAGTATCGGCGATTCCGGTAATACCACGGACAAGTCAGCAGATCGCTTCACCTCTATGTCTAGAGCATCTGCTAGATAATCTACCCAGATAGGACCATTGCTAAAACGTCCCTGAAAGTAGGGTGGACTCTGGGGGATGATGGGAATGGTGGGATTTACCTGATTCCCTGCCTTACTGATATTGAACACATTGCCAGGATCCGATAGGCTATCACCAAACACATAAAGATTACTAAAATCTAAATCATATGCCCTAGCTTCAGAGGGCAACATTAAAGAGAATAGAGAAAATCCGAAGGCCGTAATTGCGTTTTTCATCGTTGATTGTCTGTGATTGTGCCTAGCCGTTTCAAGCCAAAACTAAAAACCTACAGACATAGAGTACTGCTTTGGGTGACTCTCGTTATTAAGATATTGCAAAATTTTTGGGTTATAGTATAAATAAACAATAAAGTATTAAAAGAAATTTAATCAGCCTAGATATGGTATCATGTCCGGAAACATCGCTCTTGTAAAGCATGGGTAATTGATAATTGGTAATGGGGAATTGGTAAGTAGTGTGATTACTACCAAGCTATTCCCTATTCACCCTTACCGATTCCTAAAACAAACAACAACAAAGAATACTACCGAAACAACCGGACAAGATCTGAAAGGTTAGTCGCTTTTAAAAAAAATACGGTTATGGCATTTAGATACTCTACCAGTGGTGCTACATCAGTCATTTCCAGAAGAGTAGCTGAAAAACATTCTACTTATTCTCCTAGCAAGAATGAACTCCATGATGTCCAGGAGCCGATTATCACTGCTCCCCTAGAAGTGCGCCGAATTATAGAGCGAGTCTTGCAGGCAGAAAAGGATAAACTCTATATGAAAACTCCCCGTAATATTAATGATGATATCCTGAAAATTGTCAAGGAAGAAGTTCAATGAAGCTGCTATCGATTCAGCTATGTAATTTTCGTCAATTTTATGGTAAGACTCCGGTGATTGTGTTAGCCAGTGGCGAGCGAAACACTACGATTATTCATGGGAATAATGGTGCTGGTAAGACTACCATCCTGAATGCTTTTTCGTGGGTGCTCTATGAAAAGTTTAGTGCTGCTTTTGCTTCAGAAGACCAACTGCTGAATAAGCGAGCTCTTGCTGAAGCTCAGTTCAATAAACCAGTAGACTGTTGGGTAGAAGTGGCATTTGAACATAATAATAAACGTTACCAAGTCAAACGTCTATGTCGTACTTACAAAACTGAGGTAGGAGTCGAGCAAGGTAACACAGAATTGTATCTCCAAATCGCTGGAGATGATGGACGCTGGTTATTGCCTCAACAACTACCTGAGGATATTATTGGTCAAATTTTACCAGCTAGTTTGCACCAATACTTCTTTTTTGATGGAGAACGAATTGAACAACTGGTACGCTCCGATAAAAAGTCAGAAGTTGCGGAAGCAACCAAGACCTTGCTAGGGGTAGAAGTTTTAAATCGGTCTATTAAACATTTAAGGGAAGCGAAAAAAACCTTAGACTATGAATTGTCTTTAATTGGCGACTCTGAAACTAAGCAATTGCTTAAACAACAGCGAAAATCGGAAAAGAAGAGCCAGAGTCTAATCAAGCGTCAAAGGGAAATCAAGCAGGAGTTAGAGGATCAAGATGAGCTAAAGAAGACAATTGGTCAACGGTTATTAGAACTCGGTGGCGCTCAGGAGTTACAACAGCTGCGGGATGAACTAGAAGCTAGAGAAAAGTTAATTAGAGAACAGCTAAAACAAAGTCAACATATTTTGAAACGAGCTATATCAACTCGTGGCTATACCGTGCTGCTCTCAGAGGTAAGCTCAACTTTTCAAGAAATTGTCAAAGATTTAATCACCGAAAGAGGGGAATTACCTGTTGGAATTAAGCGGCAATTTGTTGGGGATTTACTTAAACACAAGCGCTGTATCTGTGGTGTAGAATTAACTGAGGGAACTCATGCTCATCAGCAAGTAGCAGCCTGGATGGATAAAGCCGGAATGGCTGAAGTGGAAGAAACCGCAATAAGGATGGGTTCCCAGGTTGATGAAATTAACCAACAGGTGCCTGAGTTTTGGCAGGATGTTGACCAACAACAAGATACTATTGCTCAGGGAAGAACTGAGCTTTCTAGAATTGAGACCCAACTAGATGATATCAAGAAAAAGTTACGTAACTTTCCCGATGAGGATATCAGTCTGCTCCAACAACAGTTGGATGAGATAGATACTAGGATTCGGGAGCTAACTCTAGAACAAGGAGGGAATCAACAACAACTTGAACAGTTGGATACAGACATTGACTTAAAGGATAAGCAGATTGCTAAGCACAAAATGAATGAAAGTAAGCAGGCGTTGATACAGCGACGGATTGCTGCTGCTCAAGATTCTATTGAACGGTTAATTGAAGTGAGGGAACGTTTGGAAACTCAGTTTCGTACTTCTTTGGAGAAGCGGGTCCAGGAGATATTTATCTCAATTTCTTTTACACCCTATATCCCTAAGTTGAGTGATAAGTATGAGTTAACCTTAGTAGAAAGTACTCTTGGAGAAGAAAATCTAGTTGCTGCGTCTACGGGAGAAAATCAGATTCTAAGTTTATCCTTTATCGGCGGAATTATTGACCGAGTTAGGGATTGGAGTCAAGAGCATTCTCTGATGGGACCCGATAGTAGTACTTTTCCTATTGTAATGGATTCTCCCTTTGGAAGCTTGGATGAAATCTATCGTCGGCGAATTGCTCATATCTTGCCTAGACTAGCGAATCAATTAGTAGTTTTAGTAACTCAGACCCAGTGGCGAGGAGAAGTGGCTGACGAGATACTTCCTTTTCTTGGTAAAGAGTATGTGTTGACTTACAATTCTCCTAAGTCTGATTGTGAAGAAGATGTTATTGAGCTAGCTGGAAATCGTTATGATTTGGTAAGGCGTAGTCCAAATCAGTTTGAATATACTGAGATTGTTGAGGTCGATTATGAGTAAGTATTCAGCTATCAGTCATCAGCTATCAGCTTTTGAATAAAATAAGCTCAAGGCTGACAGCTGATTGCATATCAAGTAGCGTGCGTGTAGCGCATATGCTTAGATGGGCAAATTACCATAGTTTCAATACTCTAAATCTCGAATTATTAAATTCTCCTGTTCCAGGTTTATTTTAAGCTGTTCGCGTAGCGTGAGCTTTTAGCTCACGGCTGACAGCTGACCACTGAATTCTTACGATAGTACCTGCCTGAGAGAATTAATAACAGCTATATTCTATATTCATAGATAGCTAAAGCCATGTCTTACAGTGAATTTACTCTAGATACACTCAAAAATAAATTTAACCTATCGATTCAAGAACGAGTTAATTTATTTGAATCAGTTGAACCAGTTACTCCTAGCCCTTTATTAAACGATATTTTGGAATAAAACCTTCCTCTAGGATTGGAAATCGATACCGAAAAAGCCCGATCTGAATTGATTGTTGCTCCTATTTTAGTTGAAATTCGCAAGCAATTTAACCGTAAAATTAGCCTTTTCTCTGGGACAGAGTTTACTATTGATAAGAGTAAAGGGCTAAACGGTAGGTGTGATTTTATCATTAGTCATTCTCCTGAACAGTTGGATGTTACTGCTCCCATTGCTATTCTAGTTGAAGCCAAAAACGATAACCTTAAATCCGCTATCCCTCAGTGTATTGCTGAAATGGTTGCTGCTCAACTTTTTAATGAGCACAAAAATAATCCTATTCCGTTTATCTATGGTGGAGTAACAACTGGCAGCCTCTGGAAATTTATGAAATTGGTCAAAAATTCGGTTTATATTGAGTCAGAAGAACACTTTATTGGTAATTTAGAGGCTCTGCTCGGTATTCTGTCACAGATTATTAATAGCACTCGCCCTCAATCTCTTGCTGAAACCTAGTGATAATTCTGGGATAGTGGCCATAAAAATCGGGAAGTATAGCCCTACGCGCAAGTCAGAAGTTAGAAGTCAGAAGTCAAAAGTAAGCTATGACTAAGTTTCGGAGTTTATGAATGTCAAACATCTGAATGCGTAGTGCTATATAATATAATAGAGACTAAATCAAGGGGTAAGCAATAATATTATTGGTTTAAGTTTTTTTGTTATTGTTATGATTATCAATATTGTTAATAGTTATGATTTGGTTTTGAGATGTTGATGCTCCTTCTGGATAATAGTGTGAATTGTCAAGATCGCCATCTGACCGACCCAGCGATTGTCGACGGTTCGGGCCAGCCGCCGGGCCGCCGACAACGTTCGAGCAGCCCGGGCCGGGTCGTCGGCCAGCTCGGCCATGCCGACCCCGACCCGGGCCCAGGAGATCGCGGTCGGGTTGGCGGTTCCGGTTGCGAGTTCGAGGCTGCGGTCGCCCGCAGCGCGGGCATGATCGGTCAGCCCGAT
>NZ_JAAHFV010000083.1:0-19752 GCF_010672755.1 Moorena sp. SIO1F2 | reverse complement strand
TGGAGAGAGTTTCTCGAAGAGTTCGGGTTTGGGGGGGGACTTAAACAATTCTTCATCTATGCTATCACAATCCTCAACAGTATGGCTTAAAGTATAGCTGAAATCGTAACTCATTTTGAGATTCAAAAGCTCAGAGATTTAGACCTAATGCACTTAGCCGATGCGGTATATTTATATCTATCGCCTGAGCTATCACAATCATCAACAGGATAGCTTATATTGTAACTAATTAAAGGTAGTAAATCCTCACAAAGGCATGTAGTCAAAGTTGAAATTCGTGCATTGAAAATTTTAAATTTGAAATTTGCCTAAAACCTAAAACTATCCAGCCTAAGACTTAAGACTATCATGCCTAATATCACACTAAAGCAACAACAGAATATCCATCGCACAGTGCTAGATAATGGCATCGTGGTGATTGTAGTTGAAAATGCTGCTGCTGATATCATTGCCAGCCGTCTATTTATTCGGGCAGGTAGTCAGTTCGATCCACCAAACCAAGCTGGGCTATCTCACCTCGTCTCAGCAGTTATGACCAAGGGAACCCAAGACTTATCCTCTATAGACATTGCCGAACGGGTCGAGTCTATGGGGGCTCAACTTGGTGCTGATGCGGCTAACGATTATTTTCTACTCTCCCTGAAAACCGTTGCAGCTGACTGGTTTGAAATGTTACAGCTAGCAGGGCAGATTTTGCGATCGCCTAGTTTCCCAGATGCTGAGGTAGACCTAGAGAGGTACCTAACCATTCAAACTATTCGTGCCCAACAGGAGCAACCCTTTAACATTGCCTATAAGCAATTGCGACAAGCAATGTATCAAGACCATCCCTACGGCTTTTCAGTGTTGGGAGAAGAAGCTACCGTATCTACACTGGGTCGAGCTGACTTAGAACACTATCATCAGACTTATTTCCGCCCTGATAACCTCATAATTAGTATTGCAGGTCGTATTAACTCAGAAGATGCGATTGGGCAGGTGGAGCAAGTGTTTGGGGATTGGCAAGTTCCCGATACACCCCTGAGCAAACCCTCCTTACCCTCCCCGATTGCAAAACCCTGCCAAGTGACCACTGCCCAAGAGACGCAGCAGTCCATTGTGATGCTGGGTTATCTTACCTCAGCCGTACAAGAGGCTGACTTTGCTACGCTGAAACTCCTGAATACCTACCTGGGCAATGGTCTTTCTAGCCGCTTGTTTGTAGAACTCAGAGAAAAACGGGGTTTAGCCTATGATGTCTCAGCATTGTTTCCGACACGCCAGTCGGCTTCTACGTTTATAGCCTACATGGGGACAGCACCGGAAAATACAGAAACTGCCCTGGTTGGTCTGGTTACCGAAGTGGAACGTCTTTGTTCTCAACAACTGAGTCAGGATGAATTGCAAGTTGCCAAAAATAAGCTTCTTGGTCAGTATGCACTAGGTAAACAAACTAATGGTCAGCTAGCTCAAGTCTATGGCTGGTATGAGACGATCGGGCTAGGAGTTGAGTTTGATACCCTGTTTCAACAGGATGTGACAAGGGTTACTCCAGAGATGGCTCAAGCAGCAGCTAATCGTTATTTCATTGAACCTTATATTTCTCTAGTCGGACCTGCTGAAGCAATCAACTTCCTCGGTTAACAGAGCAAACTAAAAACTTGAGGTCTCTCCCGTGTTTTACCTTTTAACCGGGGGAGATCTCAATATATTGTTGTCTATAAATCCGCTTGAATCGATAAAGTTAAATTAAGTCGTGACAAGATTTAATTGGCTGTAAAGATATGGATTCTATACACACCACTAACAGCATCATCGGTATAACTATCTTTGGATCAGTAGCCCTTAGCTTAGGGAACTTGCCAGCAGTTGCCCTTGAAGCCAATGGCGTTGTCCCAAAACTGGCTCAAGCAATTACCCCAGTCAAAATCAACCGACCAACTCTCGATATTGGTAGTGAGGGGGAAAGAGTATCTGAATTACAAGCAGTTCTTAAATTATTAGGGTATTACACAGGAGAGGTAAATGGCTTTTATGGAGATAATACTGCGATGGCTGTCTCCAAGTTGCAGCAAGAAGCGGGTTTGACTCCCCATGGCATCATGGGAGCTGCTGAATGGAATCTTCTGTTTCCGAGCATCCCACCCAATCCAACATCCTCAACCTCTACTTCAAATCCCTTACCCTCAGCAAGTATAAGACCCCCGACCACCTCTGATGGCATCTCAGCTTCATCCTTTCCGACGCCTTCCATCACACAAGCTATTACCCAAACCACCACAACTAGTTCCAACCCTTCCTCCCCAGCAACCAGCACTAGCTTTGGTAATCGCACTACGACAACAGGCAATGCGGTCACTGTTGAGAGAACTAAGCCTAGCGCTATAACCTTACCAATTCTCCGACAAGGTATGCGTGGTCCAGCAGTCCAGCAATTGCAGAGGCGACTGAAATCTCTTGGTTTTTTAAAAGCCACAGTAGATGGGGTATTTGGAGAGGTTACGAAAGCCGCAGTACAAACGGCTCAGCGCAAGTTCAAACTAGAACCTGATGGCATTGTTGGTCCTGCTACTTGGAATGCTTTGCTACGTTGATGAAATTTTTGTTGAACGCGCACGCGTGGCCGTTCGCGCAGCGTGGCCTACGGCCTTAAGGCCATGGTTGACGATTGAAAGTGAAAAGTTAACAGTTAACAGTTCACTAATCAACCGTCAACAACACACTAGTTATATTTTTATTATATTTTTAGTTATATTGTGTCCGGTTGACTAGTTATCAATCTTGATGAAGATTACTGCTTTGCTTGTTTCTGCGGCTTGAGTTCGTGCTTTAATACTGAACTAATTCCTAAAGCCCCCAAAGCTAAAATTCCTAGGGTAGAAGCAGGTTCGGGAACTCTTTCACCTGTAGACAATGACAGCTCAGCACGAGATACAATGGCATCATCTCCATAAAATACCGGAATTTTGCCACTATTGGCATTAAAGACGTTCACGATTTCTCCTGAGTCGTAAAACTCCAGTAAATTTAAAGACAGGGATTGCTTAGTTCCTACTGGGAGATTGCGGATCAGATCAATAGTAATAGTATCCAATCCTATGATACCAAATACATCGGTAGTAATCAGGGCGTTGTTTGGTGTCAGGTCTAAAATTAGTTCCGCTTGCGATAAGTCATTGATTGATGTTGCCAAGTTATAAAAATCAAAGCTCCAACTCGTATCTTCATCAATCCCATTACCAAGGGTGGTGTTATCCCCAGTCCTTTCTATGGTAAAATCGCCGTTGTGTAGGGTTTGACCAATACTGGCATTTAGTATTCTTGGAGGAGTTGAGCTCCCAATCGCTTCAGCTGTGAAATCAAGACGACTAGCCAAGGCTTTTTCAGGTATTAAGCAACTGCTTAATAGGACGGCAACTGTAGCCACTGAGAACACTTTTAAAGTAAGCATTTTGATGCTCCCAAACCAAAACTAAGGTTAGAGTTAATGGCCAAATAACTCTATTATACTCCGCTCACGATAATTTGGTAACAAAACAAGGGATACTCCAGATAAAGATTTATGAAGTCCTTTCTAAGCATTCAGGCATCAGGAAATCAAGGACTTTAAGCCTGCTTACTTCAGTCAAGGGTGCTGACGCTACTTTTTCTAAATTTCTGGGAACTCTGTAAATGTAACTCAAATGCGATTTGTCAGTCAAGCAGGATGGCACAAGCAAATGATATTCAAATCTTTAGCCCAAGGGGTTTCCAAGGTTTCTGGGAAAGTTCCCCTTCGCCTGATCTTGGTCATACCATTTGTCCTGCAAATCTTCGCAGCTGTGGGACTTGTGGGATATCTGTCCTATAGAAACAGCAAGAGAGCGGTTAATGATGTTGCTACTCAACTGCTTGAAGAAGTCAATGCTCGGGTTGAGCAGAATTTGGATGCTTACCTAACCATTCCTCATCTAGTTAATCAGATTAATGCCACTGCCATCAATCTAGGTCAATTGAATTTGCAAGATATTCCTCAATTAGAGCGTTACTTTTGGCGGCAGCTTCAGATATTTAATACCCTGACATTTACTGGATTAGGCTTAGAGAATAAAGACAACCTAGGAGCAGAACGATTAGATGATGGTACACTGATACTAAGAGTTTCCACCAATTGAATCCATCGCTCCAGTCCCCGACTTCACCAATGAAACCCCGAACTTCACTGGAGCCTTAGCAGCAGACAGTGGATATATCAAAATTTTGATTGTGGACGATGAACCAGTCAACCGCCAGGTTATTAGCAATTATCTTTCCATGGAAAATTATGCGATCGCTACAGCCACTAATGGTTTAGAAGCTTTAGAAATTCTCTCAAGTCGTTTCCAGCCTGACTTGATCTTACTGGATGTGATGATGCCCCGCATGAGGGGCTATGAAGTCTGTGAAAAAATTCGCCAGAAGTTTTTGCCCAGTGAACTTCCGGTGATCATGTTAACCGCCAACAATCAAGTTTCTGATTTGGTGGAAGGGTTTACGTGTGGGGTAAATGATTATCTGACTAAGCCTTTTTCTAAGCATGAATTGTTAGCCCGAATTAAAAGTCATCTACGGCTTTATAAAATTACCTCTGCTTATGGTAAGTTTGTCCCCCATGACTTTTTGCGCTTCCTAGGATATGACAGTATTGTTGATGTTAAATTAGGGGATCATGTTCAAAAATAAATGACTGTTATTTTTGCTGATATTCGATCTTTTACCAGCTTATCAGAACAGTTATATCCTCAATAAAACTTTAATTTTATTAATAGTTATCTGAGTCGAGTTAGTCCAGCAATCCGGGCTCGGGTTTATTGATAAGTACATTGGAGATGGAGTTATGGCACTTTTTCCTGAGTCAGCGGATGATGGGGTTCAAGGTGCACTTGAGATGCAACAAACAGTTGCGATCTATAACCAGCATCGGTGCAAGAGTGATTATGTTCCGATTACTATCGGTATTGGTTTACATAAGTAGTCGGACAAAAGTAAAATTAACTGTTGAAATAGGGAGCAGGGACTGAGGCCGTGGGCCACGCGGGGCGCGTTCGGAGCAGGGAGCAGAGCGGCTTTTGGCAACTTTACAGAAGTTAATACAGCGATGCAGCTTCGGAACAGGGGGTTTCCCCCACTCGCGCTTTGCATCAAGAAGTGAGGTTTATTTTTGTCCAGGTACTTACAGGTAGCTTAATGCTAGGAACAATCGGTGAACACAAGCGGATGGAAAGTACGGTGATTTCTGATGCAGTGAATCTTGCTTCCCGCTTGGAAGGATTAACCAAACTTTATGGTGCAGGGATTATGATTAGCCAACAAACCCTCTATAACCTGAATGAGTTTCAAAAGTACAGTTATAGGTTTCTGGATCGAGTCAAAGTTAAAGTAAAAAATAAACCGGTGGCAGTATTTGAGCTATTTGATCAAGATCAGCCGCAACTGAAGCAGTTAAAGATAAAAACTAAGAGTAACTTTGAACAAGCTGCATTTCTCTACCATCGGCAAGCTTTCGCCCAAGCTGAACAGATATTTCAGTCAGTTTTACAAACTAATCCCCAGGATAAAGCAGCCATGCTCTATGTCAAACGCTGCCAAAAGTCTCAAAACTATGGGGTGCCAGAGGACTGGGAACGGGCAGAAGCGTTGCATGAGTCATAATTTAGCGTTGCCCAATTGTGCAATAATTGAGGGTAATGAGTAAAAAACTTCAACTATGAACTTAACCGAAACAACCGGACACGATATCATTCTTTTTTATCAGTAAGTAATCATCCGAATTTGATAAGTCCTCGGACATAAAATATTGACTTGCTGATTAACTATCCTGAGCATAATTCTGTCCAAGACACTAAACTATTGACAAAAGTCTGAACACTGTGCTCTGATAAATCCACAATCGGTAACGTCGATACTACATTTCCATAACACTTACTAATCGAGCGGCGGTAAGCTGGATCATAATGACTTTCAAGCAAATCTCCTACCAAAGCATGACCTTGACCCCCATCAATCATCCCATACCACTGGTTAATTTTTTTCCAGCCATAGCGAAACCTTAGACACTCTAGCTTACTTTTGAAAAACTCAGGGTTAGTAAGCAAGTGAGGATACTCTTGCAACAACCATTCAATTCTACGTGCCAGGGGTAACTCAACTTCCACACACCTAGCATCCTTCATATTTTGCCATACTGAATGAGGCAAATAAATTTTTCCAATCTTATTGCTTTCTGCTTCTACCCATACTGGCTTATCGACATCAAAGCGTTGCAATTTTTCCAATAGCAGGGATTCAAACCATTTTTGTGACGGTTGAGATAATGGTTCACCTTCCCACTCTTGACCCAGCAGCGAACCTCGATGATTTGCTAACTCTTCCAAATCCAGCATCTGGACACCTTGCTTAGCAAGTTGCCGCAAGATCAGGGTTTTCCCACTACCCGTTAGTCCACACAATACCCGGTAAGTAAACTGTTGTGGCAACTGTTCTAATTCTTCCCTTACATAAGCTCGATAGGTTTTGTATCCCCCGTCGAGAACTGTAACTTGCCAGCCAATTTGAACTAACACTGCTGCCAAACTCTGGGAACGCTGTCCACCCCGCCAACAATAGACCAAGGGATGGTAATTTTTATCCTTAGCAGCAAAGTGACTTTCCAGATGTCGAGAGATGTTCCCAGCAACTAGAGAGGCACCAATTTTACGAGCTTCAAAGGAAGACACTTGTTTATATATAGTCCCCACCTTAGCCCGTTGCTGATCATCGAGCACAGGTAGATTAATCGCACCTGGCATATGATCCTCAGCAAACTCACTCGGGGAGCGCACATCAATAATTTCGCTGTAGTCTTCTTCCTTTGGCTGCTGGGTATAGTTATGCGATCGCTGCATTCGATGTTCAATTCTCTGTTTCCTGAAATAAGTGCCATCAATGGCTCAGTGTGCGGTAGTTGACACTGGTGAGTTTTTACTCTGAACACTGAGCACTGACGCACTTAATCCTATTATCGACGCATATGCTCCTCCAAAAGCTTTTTAGCCCGAGGCTTATAAATCAGATGGAACAACGCCGTGAACCGATACCAGGACAATCCGGAAAATCGTTGGGATGCGGGATAGGAACTGTTCCAATGCCCTATCATCCGGTTCATCAATCAATTCATCCAGCATTGCCAAGGTTTCCCGCACCCGACTAGCCGTGTTTCCCCAGCCTGCTTCAAAACCCATCTCTTGCAGCTTAAAGCGGAATTTATCATAGGATTCGCTGTCTGGGCGATCGCTTACAAATTCCAAGGCCAACTTCACCTGTTCTGAGAGTTGCTGGTGATTGTGAATGCGCTCGTTAATCAGTAGCTGGTTTCCTTGGAAATAAAGCACTTTCAAGAAACCGTACAACGACTCCAACCACTGCTCAGGGTCTTGAAAGAGTTTACTGGAGAGATAGCGGTTTAGGAAGCGGACTCCCTTACCAATATTCTTGGGATCGCGAATGACTGGGCTGTAGTCATAAAACGGCTGAAAATCCAGCTGGAGAACCTCCCCGACCTTGGGGTTGTAGCGATTGACCAAAAATTTGGGTCTCAAGCCCCGTCCTTCGCTGGATAGAAACCTGTTTATTGTGGAGCCTTATTCAATAAGTTTTAACCCTTTTCCCCATAGCCTGCCGACCATAAAGGCTCCACTATCTTACGGTAACTTGGCCGTAGGCCACGCTGCGCGAACAATGGACGGCTTTTTTTTGTGCTACAATATTACGTAGAGTTATTCCACGTCAAAATGCTCGTATTAGAATTTAAGGTCAAAGGGAATAAAACTCAATATGCCGCCATTGATGAGGCGATACGCACTGGTCAGTTTGTACGAAATAAGTGCATCCGTTACTGGATGGACAACAAAGGGATAGGACAAAAAGACCTGTATCGCTATAACACGTGGATCAGAGCTGAATATCCTTTTGTCAAAGACTTAAACTCTCATGCCTGTCAAGCTTCGGTGGAAAGAGCTTATAGTTCAATTTCTAGGTTTTACGATAAGTGTAAAAAACAAGTCCCTGGCAAAAAGGGTTATCCCAAGTTTAAAAAGTTTTCTCGGTCAGTTGAGTATAAGACATCAGGCTGGAAACTTTCACCTGATACCAAGTCTATAAAATTCTTAGACAAAAAAGGTATCGGGAAACTAAAGCTTAAGGGAACCTGGAAGTTATGGCGTTACGACCAAAATTTGATTAAACGAGTTAGGTTGGTTCGTCGCGCAGATGGCTATTATGTTCAATTTTGTGTAAAAGTTGAGATTAAAGAATCTCTAGATCCGTCCCATACCAATGTGGGACTTGATGTGGGTTTAAAAGAATTCTACACCGATTCAAAGGGAAACACAGAACCAAATCCAAGATTTTATCGTAAGGGCGAGAAACGGTTGAAATTTTATCAACGCCGAGTTTCTCGCAAGAAAAAAGGCTCATCCAATCGTAAAAAAGCCAGAAATAGACTAGGTAGAGTACACCTCAAAATAAGTAGGCAGCGTGAAGAACATGCCAAGAGACTGGCACGTTGCGTAATCCACTCTAACGATGTGGTCGCTTACGAAGACTTGAGGGTCAAGAACTTAGTAAAAAATCATTGTCTCGCAAAGTCTATTAATGATGCAGGTTGGTATCAATTTAGAAAATGGCTAGAGTATTTTGGTCAAAAGTTTGGTAGGCAAACAGTAGCTGTTAATCCGGCTTTAACCAGTCAAAACTGCTCTAATTGTGGCGAAGTAGTCAAAAAGTCGTTATCAACCCGAACTCATACCTGTCAATGTGGTTGTGAATTAGACAGAGATCATAACGCTGCAATCAATATTCTAAAAAGAGCCTTGGGTACGGTAGGGCATACCGGAACCTGGATCTTAGATCCGAACGCTTATGGAGAATCGGCCTCTACTCTTCCTGATTCCGGTCTGGTTGAGCAAGTCGGCTCATTGAAGTAAGAATCCCCGTTCTTCTAGGACGGGGAGTGTCAAAAAGCGATCGCGTATATTCAGCAGTTCCTCTGGTGTCACCTCTTGCGCCCTTAAGTCTTCAAACAGACGAAAAGCTCTTTTAGCCGCAATTTTTGGTCGGATAATTAGGCATAGACTTTCATCTTCCAGAATAATTTCCTGGGTGTAATAAATCAGCTTCCCTAAATGATAAGAATGATAAAAGTATTCAGATTTTTTGTGGTTAGTGCAGTATTCATTAAAAGCAGCCAGAATTTCGTTGCGCAGTAAGTACCTGGGTTCTGGGCAACGAAATTCTGGCTGGTAAAGTGACGTAGATCGCTCTTTTCGTCACTTTCGAGAACATCCTGAATTAGGTTGAGCATTAAAACTACCCAAATACAAGTCAACTATATTTAAACCAACAACCCTATAAAAAATTCCTCTAAAGAATAGTGATTCCCGCGCACTACAGATCAGGAATAGATATTCTTTTAGATATATGGACAACGTTCTCGCAAAACCACTTTTTTGGCACAAACAAATATTAAAGCATGTAAAGCTGCCCATACTTGTGCCGGATGTAGCGGATGAATGGATCGATGCGTAAAGCAGTACCAGTGACGCTCTTAATCAATTCAGCTGCTGTGTATTTGCAACCGTGTTGGTAAATGTTGTCCTTCAACCAATTATGGAGCGTACTAAAGTTTCCTTGCTCAATTTTTGGTATAATTTCAGGCTGTTCCGTTACTGCAGCTTCAAAAAACTGGGCGCTCATCAAGTTACCCAAGGTGTAGCATTGGAACATTCCCCCAATCTGACCAGTGTACCAGTGAACATCTTGCAACACCCCGTCACTGTCATTCTCGGGAACAACCCCTAAATCTTCACGATAGCGTTCATTCCAGGCTTCCGGTAAATCCCTCACCTGTAGCCTACCCTCAAGCATCATCAGTTCTAAGTCAAAGCGGATCATGACGTGGAGATTGTAAGTCACTTCATCAGCATCCATGCGGATTACAGACCGCTGCACCTTGTTGATGGCCTGATAAAAGGCATTGAGGGAAACATTACCCAGTTGAGAGGGGAAGTACGATTGTACTTGGGGATAGAAAAATTTCCAGAAGCCCCGACTACGCCCAACAATATTTTCCCAAAGTCGGGACTGGCTCTCGTGGACACCCGAAGATGTCCCACAGGCAAGAGGAGTGCCTTCCAAATCTCGTCTAATTCCTTGCTCATAAAGACCATGACCCATTTCGTGGATGCTGCTAAATAGAGCTTGACTCAGGTCATCTTCATCAACACGGGTCGTAATGCGCACATCACCGGTAGAGAAGTTGATCATAAATGGGTGATGGGTTTGGTCTTGCCTTCCGCGCTCAAAGTCATATCCCATTTGCTTCATGACCTTGAGAGTCAAATCTAACTGTTGCTCTTCAGGATATCGTTGGTGTAAACAGTTGTCATCCGTGGGACTTTGGGCAGTAATAGCCTCCACAATTGGCACTAATTCCTCTCGCAACTGAGAAAAAAGCGTCCGCAAAATAGAGACTTTCATCCCATAGTCAGCAAAGTCAATTAACGGGTCAGCGATATGTTCGTAACCAGGGAAAAAATAAGCCATTTGACGGCTGAGGTCAAGGGTTTTTTCTAAGTAAGGGCGCACCGCTGCAAAGTCGTTGGTAGCTCTTGCCTTTACCCAAACACTGTACGTTTCTGTCCGATGTTCAGAGAATTCTCCCATAAATTCCGCTGGCACCTGCACGGCTCTGTGGTAATTTTTTCTAGTGCAGCGGATTAAGCTAGCTTCGTCAGAAAAGTAAGGTAGAGTTTCTTCATAGGGGCGTAACCCTTCCAGCAGTTCGCCCATGGTTGGGTCAGTAAATTTACTATGGGCAATTTTTTGTAGAGTAGCCAGCTGACGTCCCCTAGCAGCTGCACCACCGGGAGGCATATAGGTTGCCTGATCCCAGTACAACAAAGATGCGGCTGCTTCTAAGTCGTTAATTTCACTAAGGCGTTTTTTGAGGTTGAGAAGTTTCGGTTGAGTTTTTTCGGTAGTCTGCATGATGCTAGATTGACACATTCAGGCTATTAGTTTAGGGTTACGGTATTTTGCCGAATAGTAAATGTACACCTGACGACCGAAAATAAAAATCTTACCCACAAAAATGTCCGATACTAATGAATCAGACAAGTGGGCTGAAAGCTAAGACCAAGTTGCGTTTTTCAAGTGCAATTTACTTATCGGACAATGGTGAAAATTCCCAAGTCCTTATTTCCTCTCGTTACGATTTAAGCTGCAACTTGGTACGAGCACTCTGGTAAAGCTAAGTAACTAACTCAGATGCCGATGGCTATGAAAACGTCATACCCATAACTGAGTGTTATAGCATAGTATTCGAACTACTATTGTGCCATTTCTTAAAGAATTACTAGTATAGTGTAATCCCTTAAAACCAGACAATTGCTCGAGCTATTGGCACAGTGGTAAGTATTCCTACCGACTGAAGCTCACAGCCACTAGCTTCGAGCTTCCCCAATACTCGCCGAAAGTAGGATGTCACAAGGATTTGTTTGCAATCTCATTTGGATCAGGACTTATGCACCCTTTCCCTGTAGAACCTCTGTAAATGTGACGCTCCTACACCAACCTTAAAGGTATGGTGTAGGCTTCTCAGGCACCCCGAAGAGTGCGTAGAACTTCCTTGGAGGTATCATCAGTCATAGAACCAACTATTTTAATGCTACCTTTACGGCGTTTTATAGTGGGGAACACGTCCAGCCCCACTCTCTTGATGTTGATAGCAGCATTAATATCTCTATCAACCCAGAGCTTTTCGACTTCATCCCAATATTTCCGGATACCGCAATCAGTAAAAATCACTTGATCTCGATAGGATAACACTTGGGAAGTGTAAGCAGGATTCTTCGCCACCATAACGGCTCCAGCTTTCGCAGCTATGTGACCAAGGATTGAGAAGAATTGCCCAAAAGCGGCATCTGCCCAACTCAGGTTGAGTCCAGATTTGGCAGATTGACCATTGGGTAGGTATGTACCCGTTTCGTCTTGTAATGGTGCGTTACGCTTGCTGAGACCTTTAAGGTTTAGGTCTTCATGAAAGAAGACTTTTTTGCCCGTCTTCACCAACTTGTGAGCGGTTTTGTATTGGAAATCTTTTCTGGCACGAGCAATCTTTTGGTGTTGCCGTCCTTCTCGTTTTGCCAGTTTCCGACGTGCTTTGCTGCCGCGCTGCCGAGCATTCTTTTTTTTGGCGGTTTTCGCTAGTTTGGCTTGGTTGCGTCGCAATAATTTCACAGACGGTAGTTTCACACCTTCAGAAGTAGCAATGTAATGATCCTCGTGCAATACTGCATCCATCCCTAGGGAGTTCTCCCAAGTCGGAATGAACTGATCGGGTGAAATGGTGGGCACAGTAGGATCATCAAGTCGCAGGTTTACAAACCATCCATCATTTTTCTTGATCAATTGCACTTGTTTAAGGATGGCACCATCGGGCAAGGGGCGGTGAGAGCGAACTTTCAATAAGCCGAGCTTGGGCACTTTGAGGTACAGGAACTTGCCGCCAATCGAACACGAGTGCAGATCCAGCCCTGCTCCCTCAAGCACGAATGAACGATAGCGAGACTGGGACTTGAAGCGAGGCTTGCCGCTTCTGTGGCCACTGGCATCCGATCGAGTGAACCGCTCAAATGCCTTGTCTACACGTTGGCAGACCTGTTGGAGGGTGTTAGCACCGAACCCGTGAAAAATCTAAATCCTCCCCTGACCATTCCACCGTCACTCCACCCTTTTTGAGTCCTGGTAAAAGTTTCTTTTGGCTGTAGTAGTTGGGGCGATCACGCAGTTCAGGAAGATGACAGACCAAGGGGCAACAGTTAACCGAAGTTCTGTTACGTTCCCACCAATCAAACCTTTCACCAAGCTGACGATTATACCAGTACTGGCAAATCCTTAGCCAAAGATTTATCTCTAGCTTTTGGTCGGTGGTTGGAAGTGCTTTGTACTGGTAAGTGTATTTCATCTCCTGGTGTTGGTGACTAGAGTTAACACTACACTAATTAGTGTACAGATTTCGGAAAGGTTGCCATGAAAGATGATTATATGGCAAAAGGATGATCGGTAATTGACCTAAAAGCACATCTGGTATTGACATCCAAATATCGACCCAAAGTGTTCAGTGCCGAAATGCTGCAACCCTTGGGCGAAATCGTAGCGGATTTATCCCAGAAATGGGATTGCCAGTTGATTGAGTTCAATGGAGAGGGAGAAAATATTCATTTACTTTTTCAATATTTTCCACAAATGGAGTTAACCAAGTTCATTAACAATCTCAAGACAGTGACCAGTAAAAGGCTCCGTAATGAATTCCAAGAACAAATCAATAAGCACGTTTAGAAAAGATGTGTTGTGGAATGGATCATATTTCATCGCTTGGCTCTCCCGGCTTTGCGGTGATAAGGCAAGCTTATATCACGTAATTCCGCCAGTTCCAGCCACGTTGATTGTCGATTTTGTGCCTTTTGATACGTTTTAAACCATAGATCCGGCAGAGCCCATCGCTTCATGTGGTGGAGTAACTGCGACCACATGAAGCGATGAAATATTGAATCTCAGGATTCTGGCTCTACCGAACATAGTATGTATAAAACCGCGCTTATTGCCGACTGGGTCTGATTGGACGGTTTTTTTACAAAAAATAATTCTATTAAAAACTAAAACTTCCGCCCAATCAGGATTATACTAATTATTTTCTAACATTTTTACATAGCAAGTTCGGTAGACCCAGGATTCTTTGAAAGTGTAATTGGCTGTTAAAGGGGTATTGAACCCCTTTAACAGCCGCGCATTCCTCTCACACCATAATCTTTGATTTGGTGTGAGGCTCCTGCTAAGCTAGCTGAAGTTATATGCTCCGAAGTTCGCTTTTTCTTATTCGTTTAAACTTATTAAGTAAAGTTTATTCGTTTAAACTTATTTGTTTAAACCTTCATTATTGGTTTCAGGGGCATAAGTCCTATGAATGCAAGCCTTTTAGCTTTTACTTTTTACCTTGAGCAAAGGCCATCCCAAGCGAGTTGGCTGTTGGTATATCCGTTTGAGGGTATTGATGTCTCTAGCAGAAATTCTCGGGGGATTGCGAACTTGGGAAAAGTATAGCGCATCAGTTTTTAAAGGAGAATGACCCCAAATACCTAGTGCATGACCGAGTTCGTGACGGGCAGTGGCAAGGGTGTAGTCAATGGATTGCTCAGGGGAGAGAAGTATGGTAAACTTATGTAATAATAGATTATCTACTATTTGCTCTGGTGCCCTGATGGATTGCCCCAGGTAAAATTCATAGCGAGTAACGGCTGAGCGAGCGCGAGACCAATCAAAGGTTCCGGTCTCACGGTTCAAGGAAACTTTTAGAGGAGGGCGCGATCGCAAAATCGATATATCTGCTAATTCCTGCTGGTCAACTAGTTCTAGAGGCAAATAAACCCCCCATTCTGCCACCGCCTTTAACACCGCATCAACCCATTGTTGGAAGCGCTGGTGGTTAGCATCAACCACAGGCGGTGGTTGGGGCTGTTGCACATAAACCTTCACGGGAAACTGAGACCAGATCAGATAACCTAAGGGAGTCCCCTTGATTTCAGAAAAATAATCACCGCTGCCGGTAGGGTCTTGCCACTGGGCAAGGGGATTTGGTAGAGGGTGAGGCTTAGGAGCTGGTAGGGCAGGTGAGGTTACTGGCATCGAAGCCACCATAGCAGAGGAGGCTTCTGTTAATTGGTTAAACTTTGGGTATAAACCGGCTGCGGTGCTGGACTGAATCAACATCACTAACAGACAAGTGACACCCCCTATTAACAGGGCTATCCATAGCTGCTGATTGTTTTTATACCACCTACTCCCCAAGGTTGAACACTAAATTATCTACTGATTTAACCAACCTGCACTTAAAATCACTGTCAAGCTCATAAAGGTAATCGCCAAGATCCAGGTCACCCGGTTCAGGGCTTTCTCGGCACTCTTGGTGCTGGTAAACAGCTGAGCTTGACCACCGATACCGCCAAGGCCATCTCCCTTGGGACTATGGAGCAAAACCAAAATAATCAGACCCAAGCCAGATAAAACCCAAATAATTTGCAGGATTTGATTAACCATCTTAAATACGGGAAGGGGACTCCCGTTATAAACGTCAGTTTTAGCGGGTTTAAAGTTACCGTAAGATAGGGTCGCCTTGTCAGCCATGCAAAGCGCGAGTGGGGGAAACCCCCTGTTCCGAAGCTGCATCGCTATTAAAAAAGATTTAAGCATGCATCTGCATAGCCCACTGACTTCTATTGGCTCCACTCTCTTACGGTTTCGTCTCCGGGGAATTCCCGCAGGAGAATAAATTGAACGCGAATGCGTGGCCTATGGCCAGCGAACGCGCCCCGCGTGGCCTATGGCCACGCGCGAATCATTGATTAATTTGACTCGCGTATTCATAGCCGTCAGCCTTGAAAATTGTTCGTAAATACTTTGGATGTACATCAATTTTCTTTTCTGGAGTAGAGAGTGCAAAACTAGGACGATGGCGAATTGCTATTCGTCCTGTGTATTGACCGGCATACTTCCCTCCCTTGATATCAGCTTTAACAATATCGCCCGTTTGGAAACCTTTGAAAAACTTAGCGGCAGGTGCATGAGCCTTTGGAAAGCCATATTTATTTGGACGACATCTTTGGCGCACCCCGTGACCTTTAGCTGTAACTATTAGCGGTTTCACTCCATTTAGTAGTAATGTCTGAGGAGTGGATTTACCCACACAAGCAGCATCAGTCCAATGGGTTTTCTCAATCTCTCTGGTTTTACGATTGAACTTAGTCAGACCACCAGAACCTGTGTCAACAGGTAATCCAGTCAGTTGCAGCCTCCTCCATACTTCCCAGCGAGTTGAGTTAACTGCTGCTGCATCTTTCAAGGGGGATTTAGCCAATGCCAGTATTTTCTTTAGAAGTTCCGGCTTTTTACGTAAAAATTTCTCAATCGGATCGCTACCTTTCTTCTGGTTACAAGGCCGACAAGCCAAGGTTAGGTTGCTGACTCTATTAGTCCCTCCTTTAGATTTTGGAGTAATGTGTTCAACCTCCAAGGGGACGTTCTCTGCTCCACAGTAAACACAGCTATAACCCCACTTGGCAAGCAGATATTCTTTCACCTCAAACCCAAACAGTTCACCGTGTTGATACTCTACACCCGATATTTCTGGATTTTGCATTTTTTGAGTATCAAACCGGACTAATTCTTGAGATATGGTGGTTATTGGGCACAGCTTCCTTAGCCGTCTTACCCAAGTCTCAATATTAAATACTCGACTCATTAGCGATGGAGCCAGCCACCCTTCTGGGCGTTTTCGATTGAGAAACCGAGGTTTGCGGTAACGAGTCTTTCTATTTCGCCTACCTCGCCTTAAAGCTCTTCTGGAGTCCAGAGAGTTTTTGATATTCTGTCCCCTGTGATTAACTACCAAGGCGCTTGTGACCCGTCCAGTTTTTTCCTGAACGATGGCAATCCCGGTTGTTTTAGATCCAGGGTCTATCTTGATCCTGTGTGGATGAGTAACAGAATTCTCAACATCCCTGTCTTGCATGATGATCGTAAATGGATAGCGCTTAAAGACTTTAGCCCTCCCTTTTTTAAGTAACTCTCTAGCCCGTGCTGGATGGCATGGATCTAATGGTTGTTTGTTTTTATCTAGCACGAAAACTCGCATTACTTTGAACACTCCACAAGTGGGTAAAGTTTGCCTTGACAATGTTATAAGAGCTTGAGAGGTTAACAACACTTCCTTAACTCACTACAGATGTTTAATTGTTAACAACAGAGCTGAAGACTGGCACGCATCTACAGGTGTTATGACTCGAATAACGTAGACCATTAGAATGGTCTTAGTCTGGTCAACTATGAGCTTTCACAAGCTCCCGCTATACTCTGAAAGAGTTAGCGGTGAGTTGTTGACTCTTTTGACAAAATTACGGCATTGAGAAGTTTTGAACTCTCCCTCGGTTAAAACAAAGGGGTTCTCAACTTGAAGTTTTATAGAGAAACTCGCACAGGTGTCCGATTACTACGGACTTCCAACTCAGCGGGTTGGATCATAGAACGCCCAGTCATTTCTTTTGGCTGGGGAAGTTGCAAGATTTCCAAGATGGTCGGGGCAATATCTGCCAGACATCCATCACAGCGCAATGCAACTTCTGTACCATGTCCAGGGATTTTTAATTTTTCCCCTTCTACTAGGATAAAGGGTACTGGGTTTGTCGTGTGAGCTGTCCAAGGATTACCTGTCTCATCGCGCATAGTCTCGGCGTTGCCGTGGTCAGCAGTAATCAGGGTAGTGCCACCAACTTTAATAATCCTATCAATTAAGCGTCCTATGCAGAGGTCTACGGTTTCCACTGCTTCTATGCAGGCTTCCACATTGCCAGTATGGCCCACCATATCAGTGTTGGCATAGTTAATCACTACCAGGGAGTAAATGCGTTTTTCGATGGCTGCGATCACTTCATCGGTCACTTCCTTAGCTGACATGGCTGGTGCTTTATCATAGGTTGGTACCATCGGACTTTGCACCAATTTCCGGTCTTCACCCTCGAAAGGAACTTCTAGACCACCATTAAAAAAGTAAGTGACGTGGGCGTATTTTTCTGTTTCCGCAGTTCGGAATTGGCGCAACCCATGCTGGGATATAACTTCCCCCAGAATATTAGTCAAGTTCTGAGGTTCAAAGGCGACCAATACCGGAAAAGTGGGGTCATACTGGGTAAAGGTGGCAAAGGTTAGGGGTTTGATCTGTTCCCGTTCAAAGCCATCAAAGTTAGGATCCACGAAGGCTTGGGTAAGCTGTCGGGCTCTGTCTGGGCGGAAGTTAAAGAAAATTACTCCATCTCCTGCTGTTACAGCTCCAGGAGTAAGCCGTGTGGGCAAGATAAACTCGTCAGTAATTTCTGACTCATAAGACTCCTTGAGGAATTTTACTGCTGAGATACCATTTCCAGGACCATCCTGAGTCATGACTTCATAGGCTTTTGAAATCCTTTCCCAGCGTCGGTCTCGATCCATGGCGTAGTAGCGACCACTAATGGTGGCTATGCATCCAATGCCAACTTGATCAATATAATCCTGAATTTTTTGAATTGCTTCAATGCCGTCGGTCGGTTTAGTATCACGACCATCGGTAATCGCGTGGATATAGACCTCAGATAGATTTTGGGCTTTGGCTAGCGCTAGCAATCCCAGGAGGTGATTGAGATGGGAGTGTACCCCACCCTCAGAACACAAACCCACGATGTGCATCTTCCCACCCCGACATTTAACGTCTCGGCATACTTGCACAAGAGCTTGGTTATCGTTTAAAGTGCCATTTTCCACCGCATCAGAGATGCGCACAAGTTCTTGAGGCACCACACGCCCAGCACCTATATTCAAGTGCCCCACTTCCGAATTGCCCATTTGACCCTCTGGGAGTCCCACGTCCTTTCCAGAGGTGCGAATTAATGTACTCGGATAGGCAGCCCAGAGGCTGTCCATTACAGGGGTGTTTGCTAGGGCTATCCCATTGGCATCAGTTACTTCGCGGTAACCCCAACCGTCTAAGATAACTAGCACCACAGGAGAAACAGGTGCTTGCCTCATCATATCGCCTTTTATCCTACTCTTAATTTCACCGCGATCATATCATTCAAAATCCGCATATTCATGATAAATTTCAATTTTTATTAGGTTTCGGCTGGTGGAGTGAGGATAATGCTTAAATCTCCTGCTAGCAAAGGTTTTGACTACCCCAAGCTAATAGGAATTTATACTCGGTAACTAACCTTTGTATACAATTAATTGGGCGTGCAGGCACGTGTTTGGATCAGGGCGACTGTTAGCCTACACTTACAACTAACAAAGGTGTAGAAAGGTTACAAATATTAATTTCTATCAACATGCCTATAAAATTGTGATGTATAAAGTAATGCTTATGAAGGTGCGATCGCATTTCCCGATATGACTGCCAATCTAACTTCTCCAGATTCCAGCCCCAGCTTGATTTCCCCTAGCATTTACCCCCAACAGAGCGTAGACTCCTTACCGACTACTTCCCCTCTGAAACTGGGAGTGATGGCTTCCGGAAGTGGCAGTAACTTTGAAGCGATAGCTAGTGCGATCGCAAACGGCCAACTCAATGCCCAAATCAGCGTGCTCATTTACAATAATCCAGGTATTAAAGCGTTAGCTAGAGCGGAAAAATACGGCATTCCAGCAGTCCTACATAATCACCGGCACACCAAAAAACGGGAAGATTTCGATCAACAAATTGTCCAAACTTTACAAGAGTATGAGGTGGAGTGGGTCGTGATGGCTGGTTGGATGCGAGTGGTGACACAGGTACTCCTAGACGCTTTTCCTAACCGGATTCTCAATATCCATCCCAGCTTATTACCTAGTTTCAAAGGCGTGCGCGCGGTGGAACAAGCTCTTGAGGCTGGGGTAAAAATTACAGGGTGTACGGTTCACGTGGTCAGTCTAGATGTTGACAGTGGTCCAATCCTTTTCCAGGCAGCTGTTCCTGTGCTACCCGATGATACCCCAGAAACCCTCCATGCCCGGATTCAAGTCCAAGAACATCGGATTCTAGTCGAAGCGATCGCATTAATCAATTCTTAATTGTTATTTAGGAAAGGGAGTAGGGAGTAGGGAGTAGGGAGTAGGGAGTAGGGAGTAGGGAGGAGGGAGGAGGGAGTAGGGAAGAAAAAT
>NZ_JAAHFV010000082.1:0-19780 GCF_010672755.1 Moorena sp. SIO1F2 | reverse complement strand
ACTCCCTACTCCCTTTGCTATATGTCTAATTTGCCTGAAATCCTTTGGTTGAATGTTAGTCCAAGTTTTCTACGTTTTGATCAGCCTTTAATTCGTTATTTATCTAAACAAAAGCGAGTTGGCCAGTGGGAGTATCGCCAAAACCAAGATGAACCAACTTCTCTTGATATCGCCCTGACCTTACTTCATGACTATCTCAAAACCTCAGATCATCCTATCCATCTGGTGGGTCACAGCACTGCTGGTTTGGTAGGACTACTCTATAGCCGTAAATATCCTGAAAAAGTCAAGTCTTTAACTCTATTATCAGTAGGTGTTAATCCCGCAGTTGACTGGCAAGCCCACTACTATGTGCAGCTCCAACTTCTACCCTGCACTCGCCAAGTGTTGCTTAGCCAAATGGTTAAGAGCCTCTTTGGTCATCACAATCACCGTATCACGAAAGGTTTAGTAACCATCCTAGAGCAGGATTTAGCTTATTCTCCCTCTCCTCATTCCCTATATCAACGGGTTAGTGTACCACCAACAGCGGTGCAAGTGCCATTAATGGTATGTGGTTGCAAGGATGACATTATTGTTGATTCTAATGCTTTGCAAGGATGGAAATCTTGGTTAAAAGAATGCGATCGCTTATGGGAATATCCCGAAGGGGGTCACTTCTGCCACTATTTCCATCCCCAGCGAGTAGGACGGCAAATCGTCCGGTTTTGGGAATCCCTATCATCACCAGTCCCTGAGCCATTAGCAATTAGTACTTAGGTAAGCTATCAGCTATCAGCTATCAGCCCAAGGCCTTTAGCTGATAGCTGATAGCTGAATGCTGAATACTTAAACTATCTGTAGCATCCATAAATTGAAATCTTATTAGTTAGTAGTTAAGCATGTTCGAGATACTTCTTTTTCAGGTTATTCAACATTTGGCAACGTTTCTGTGCTGCATAGCTGCTTGGACATTAATCGGAATAGCTTTATGGCGGATTAGGGTCACCTTTCAAGATGGTGTCGCTCATTTGAGACAATTACATCAAATTCCCTGTAGTCGCTGCGCTTTTTTTACTGGAGATTATCGCCTCAAGTGTACAGTACATCCGTCAAAGGCGCTAACAGAAGAGGCAATCAATTGTTATGACTATGAGGCAACTCTCAATCCTACTAGGGTTAACTCACGACCATGTAAGTGTAGTTATAAAGCTAGCTCTAAAATTGTTTGAGGATAATGCGTTCGGCTCTGCCGCTTCAGATGCGATTGGCCGTAGGGCACGCTAAGCGAACGCAAGTTAGGTAACCGTAAGTTATAAGTTATCAGCTAATGCGCTACATCACAGGCTAGAAGCCTGTGCCACGCTACGCGAACAGTTTTTAAATAAGCGCACCTAAGCGGTCTTGGGGGAAACCCCCAAGACCGCGCTGCATTAAGACAACAAGTAAGCATTGGTTTAATCTTTTTTACGTCAGCACCTCAAGTAGCGAATGGCTGACGGCTGACGGCACCTCAAGTAGCGTGAGCTAAAAGCTCACGGCTGACGGCAGCTTCAGTTTTTCAGGAGGTTTCTAGTTGCATAGAAATTGAGCTTTTTAATAAAAATTTTTCTTGATAAATAGCTAAAAAATAAAAATCAGATCACCACCCTAGTGATCTGATTGGCTGTTGGTTTACCATAAGGAGGACTAGCTTCCTGTCTAGAGAAGAAACCCTGGCTCTGTGTCTCGTCTAGATGGCAACTTACATTTTTAGTATACCATTTAATGCTAAAAATTAGCAACTAGTTTTTCAAAGAAATTATGACGAAGGCTCTGTCGTTGGATTGTCTTGGGATTTTGACAGTTTATCTAAGTACTTAATCTGAGTACTCATTAATACACTGCCAGAACGGGCTTGGACAGCATGCCACAAGTGCCCCCCTAAGAACAAGAGTCCCAAGAAAAACTGAACATTTGCTGCTACCAGACGCTTAGAACCGTAAAATTCAGTGGGAAAGACTGTAGTGTTGTTAGCAACAAAAGCAGCAGACACAAAAGCCATAAACGCTAGAGACCCTAAACTGTAGGAGAGGATTGCTTCTCCTTCAATCTGGAGGGCACTCCTAGCCCAGTTAAATGGAGTGGAGACAATATGCCAAATCCCGCCACCAATACACATCATCCCAATCCAAATATGACCACCAATGACATCTTCTAAATTATTGACAGCTGCCATTCCAAGAGGATTCCAAACCCCATCGACAATGCCAAAGAGATAACCAAAGATAGTCACTGGGTTAAGAGTTGGGCTGGTAATGATACGTACATTGCCAACAGCAGCGTCATAAATGCCACCAAAAACCATTGCCTTGGCTACCAGCAACAACGCACCCACACCTAGGAAAATCAGATGATGTCCTAAAATAAAGCTGAGCTTTTTGGGGTCAGTCCATTCATAGTGGAATTTAGGGGCGCGTCCAGTGCCATCTTTCAAATTTGCAACACCACTAAAAACATGAAATAGACCACCTGCACCCAAAACAGCGGATGCAGCTAGATGCAAAATGCCAATCACAAAATAGGGATAGGTATCTGTGACCACACCACCGGGTGCGACACCCCAGCCTAAAGTAGCTAAGTGAGGTAACAAGGTTAATCCTTGCTCGGACATCGGCTGACCAGGCACAAGCTGGGAAATTTCCGCTATGGTAGTTGCGCCTGCCCAGAACATAATCAAACCAGCATGAGCAATATGAGCTCCTAATAATTGACCGGATAAGTCCCTAAGACGGGCATTACCAAGCAACCAATCCGGATTAGTTCGTGATGGAATACTATTTGTTGTCATGAAAACCGAGTATATCTCTATCTAAAACATAAATTTGGTAGAGTGCTACTCAGCAGCCCAGGAAATTTTTGGTTTAGTAGGTGTTAGATTGATTGGACAGCACCTAACACCTACTATCTAGAGAGGGCTGCTTTTTACTAGCTGATTAATTCAAGCCTTCCTCAAATTTCTTAAAGTCAACGCCGATGGAACGCAATGCATGCCATAGGTGACCTTGAAGAAAGAAGAAAGCTAGGAAGAAGTGGGCATTGGCCAACCAGCAGCGAGGAGTGTGGGCACCCAAAGGCAACTCAATAGTGTCGGCAAAATATGGCGAAACACCAAGCTTGACCTCTAAGGCAGGACCATAGAATTCGACGGGATAGGCTAGGGTATTAACTGCGCAGAAGTAAGCTGCTACAAATCCTGCTAGAGCAATACCGCCGAGAGAGTAGGAAAGAACCGCTTCTCCCTCGAAGCTTACGAGATTCTTTGCCCACTTCAGTGGTGGGATGAGGATGTGCCAAATACCACCACCAACGAGTAGCAAGCCAACATAGATGTGACCGCCTACCAAGTCTTCTAAGTTATCCACCGAGGCAAAATGGGTTTGATAGCCATAGATTGCCAATGGATTAAGATTTGGGCTGGTAACGAGCCTGACATCATGAATGGTGGCATCGTATAGTCCGCCAAAGTACATGGCTTTCGCGGCCAATAACAGAGCGCCTACTCCTAGAAAAATGAGATGATGCCCAAGAATAAAGCCTAACTTCTTAGGGTCATTCCATTCAAAGTGGAATTTAGCGGCACGACCGCCAGCATCTTTCAATTGTGCTGGACCTTTAGCGGAATGGAACAGAGCACCCGCTCCCAGAACAGCCGAGGAGATCAGGTGTAGAGCGCCAACAACAAAATAGGGGTAAGTATCCACTATCTGACCGCCTGAGCCTACACCCCAGCCCAAAGTAGCTAAGTGGGGCAGCAGAATCAGCCCCTGCTCACCCATGGGCAGGGTGGGATCATACCAAGAAATTTCAAACAGAGTAAATGCTCCAGCCCAAAAAACGATCAGGGCTGCTTGGCCGACATGAGCAGCTACGAATTTGCCAGACAAGTTGGCTAGGCGGGCGTTACCAGCCCACCAGTCATATTTAACCTCGGGATTACCGTATGTTTGCATACTCGATCCTTACTCGATCCTTAATTGCTTCATTGTTTCACCACCTCCTGTTTAGGGTTGAGGTGAAATCACATGAATCGATTGTGCAGCATTAGGGAGCCAATTTAAACTTAGTTGCAATATTTTTTAACATTTATTGCAACTAATTATCATTTTTTAGATTCATTAATTCTATGAAAGTCTTGTATATCAAAAGTTACAGCTATTTATGCTAATCCCAAATTACCCAAAATTGTTGTCAACACCTCTCATCAGTTTTTATTTGATAAATAAGTTTTATCATTAGTTTTTCTAATAGTTGCGGAAAATGCTGTCAAAATGAGAACATCTACTGGTGTCATTCAGCTCAAACTTGACTTATATATCTGAGATATATATGAAATCGTACAATTTAACGATGATTTAATAAGACTTAGGTATCGGCCACCCTATGCACTACCTGTAGTAAGTTTATATCCAGATTACCGCTATATTTATGGTTTAGTCACGTACGGAAGCGTCAGTTGTCTTTGATCTAATGCCCTATGGCTCTAACCACCCTTATCGGTTTAATGTAATCACAAATTCTATAATAGACCCTTTGGTAACACTTGACAAAGTTTAGCAATATTGATACTGTCTATCCTAAGACATCTTCTCTTATGTCTGATAACGAGCCAGAATCGCGGCAGAGATTACATTTATTACTCTCTGCCGCGCTTTTTGCTGGTCGTTGACCGGAATAGGCATGATCGTCTTAGGTGGTATTAGGCATAAGTAGGATTAAGGGCAAAAACCATGAACTCAAAACCCAACAGCTAACACTGTGCCACCGTGCCACCGTTCCCTAAACTTCGAAACCAACGGGTATTTCTAAAACCTTTGCTGCTTTGACCAAAGCTCTCCGGAACCGATAGCCGACGTCCACAATATCTTTTCGCTGACTAATGTCGAGAGAACTATAGGGTTGAGCTGCGACTTCGCCCTGGGTGAAGTAAGGTTTAAGCTTGCCTTTTGCTGCTTTATAAGCTGCTTTAACCTCTTCATTGACACTGGGGTCTTTGTCTGCCACTTTTGCTGAATAGGGAGCATACTGGCTGAAAATTCCGATCCAGTTATCTGAGAAGATTAACAGGCTCTGATCCGACCAAGTTTCTTCTTCGCCACAAATCTTCTTGGCTACTACTTCTGTCGCCAAAGCAATCATCCCCTCAAAGTTCAAGGTGGAATTGAAGTTCTGCCGCTGATCTAAATCTTTGATTAGGGTTTTGACGCTCTCGACTAACTCTTTAGCAAAAGGAAGCGCTGCTTTCACGTTCCCTTCCCGGTACAAGAGAACTTCGATCCGGTGAAATCCCTTAAATTCTGGGTTATCCTCCCCGCCATCAAAACCAGAGGGGCGAGCATCAATATCCCGGTCAGTGTCTTCAAAGCTGGCTGCGTAGGTTTCAATTTGCTCGTAAGGAGGACGGGCTTTGACATAGGCGTCTTTGGCATTTTCCAAATTGCCACTGCGAATTGCTTTCACTAAGTCTTCGACAAGGGGTAGCTGTACTTGAGCTTGTTGTCGGAAATACCTTAAGCCCTGATCAACCTCTGCAGCATAAGGATCCCTACCAGCTGCTGCAATTAACTCCTTGCTTGAACCAGGGCGAATTAGACTAGAAGCCGCTAGGGTGCCTAAACCACCCACAGCAGTAATTTGTAGTATTTTTCGTCGATTAATTGTCATGGGGTTAAACTTGAGAAAGATTCTTTTTTAGCTTCGATTATTATAGTAGACCTTGATCAACTTGATAAAAATATTTATCGATAAATTAAACCTTAAAGATGTGATGAAGAGATTGTGAACAGGTACTGAAGACACAAGTATCCCATACCACCCAAACAAAATGGCAAAAAAAAATTGGCAAGTCAGACTAGTGTTACTGATTCCAATTCTGGAAACTACGGCTACTCATCAATTTCATCAGCCCATCTCCCGATCTCCCGATCTCCCGATCTCCCGATCTCCCCATCTCCCCATCTCCCCATCTCCCCATCTCCCCATCTCCTCATCTCTTTATCTCCCCATCTCCCCATCTCCCCATCTCCCCATCTCCCCATCTCCTTATCTCCCGATCTCCCCACACCTCCCACACCTCCCACACCTCCCACACCTCCCACACTACCTGTTTGACCCTGAGGTAAACAACCTACCCCTGTGGGCTACTCCCTGCTCCCTAAAAGCAACGCCTATCCTAATCAATCAGACGAAACACTTTCTTCTGCTTTTGAGGAGGTTGTTGTGATTGTTCTTGCTTAATTGTTTCTGGGTTGCTAGAAGGCTTCTGAGACTCTTTTGGCTCAGTTGATTGGCTAACTTTTGGTTTTTTCTCAAATACATTAACTCCTGCACCTTCTAACTCAATTACCCCTTCTGGAGACACCCTGGCGATCTTTCCACTCAAAGCCGCTACCCAATCAGCAAAGCTATCCATCTTTTCTACTTGCTTTTTGAGGGTCTTGCGATTAAGTTCTGCCTGAACGGTTATGCCATTGTCACCAGTTAGGAGTAAGGTAACTTTCTTGCCTTGCTCCGGTAAATTGGGTCTTTCGGTAAACTTGACGGTGATTTCGGGTTTTCTGCCTTGAATCATGATAACTTCATTGGGTTTAGTTTTAGGGCTTGGTTGAGGTTGATAGTCAGTTTTTTCTTCGGAGTAATGTGAATAGAAACTTGAGTCTTCTAGATTTACGTTAACTGGATGAGCTTCCTCTATGTGGAGTTCTTCCCCTACTCGTCTACAAAAAAATTCCCAAAAATCATCCTTTTCTGCTGGTTGTGGCAAAGAGCCCTGGAGTGTCAACAAAAAAGGCTGCCATGGATAAGTTTTGGCTTTTCCTCTAGGAGGCAGGTGATTGCGTTCTACATACACCACCACCGCTTCTGGCTTGACATCGTGAATTAAACCACGAACCCGAAACTGATCGACTCTTTCGTCACTGGGAGAATGACGTAGAGTAGTTTTCCCCTCTAGGGGAATAAATTTTTTGATTTGAATTTGAGCGAGTTTTCCTGCCTTGGTGATGCGGAAATATACTCGCCAAAGATAGACTTTTTTCTCACCAAAAGAGGGGTTGGTACTTAATTTATTCCACAAGGGTTGGTGCATATAGGCACTGAAGCTGATTCCTTGTTTGAGAACAAGAGTTCCTTTAACTGACCGATTAGGCTCTTGAGATGGGTTTGGGTCAAATCGCCCAAACAGATAGCCCAGAGCCGAAAACTCGGTTGGACGACTAGGAGGGGTAAAGGGGACAACAACTTCCATGGGATTGGGAATGAAGGAGCCATTATATTTTAGACTATCAAATCACGGCAATCAGATGGACTATACTGGTTGAGTTTTACTTCCGATAATTTTATAAGGCTGTGGAGATTGTTGTTGAATACCCATAATAAAAGTGTCGAGCCCGGGCGCGGGAAGTGTGGGAAGTGTGGGAAGTGTGGGGAGATGGGGAGATGGGGAGATGGGGAGATTTGTATTAAGGGTAATTATCTCGACATTACATTACTCCCTAAAGGGAAACCCTGGAAAGCAAGGAATCCCAGTGATTGAATCTGGCTAGAAATGGGGATCACGAGGGGGGCCATGGGCTCTGCCACGCCTTTGGCGTTCACACAGTTACTCGACTTTTTGGTAGTCAACCAGGATAACGTTGGCTCTACCAGCTTACCTAAATTTAGGTAGAATTTAATACATTTTTTTATCGTAGATTAAAATTGCTAAACTATAAGATAATAATTAATTATCTAGCATTTTTCAACCAAGGGATAAATGCTATAATACAAACAAATAAAACAGTATCATCACCACCCATGATCAGATGATCACATTAGGTGTTATTCCAACACTTTTATTACCAGCTTCTCAAGGGACTTAATAAGCGCCCATGTCAAGTTTTATCAAGTCAATCACGGTAGAGAGTCCCTCTTTAGTTTTCAAATTCGTAAACACAAAGGGTTTATCTCCTCGCATCTTTTTAGCATCCCGTTCCATCACCCCTAAATCTGCTCCCACCTGAGGTGCCAGATCAATTTTGTTAATCACCAGCAAGTCAGACTTGGTGATTCCTGGTCCTCCTTTACGAGGAATCTTATCCCCAGCAGCGACATCAATAACGTAGATAGTGAAATCTACTAGTTCTGGACTGAAGGTTGCTGCTAGGTTATCCCCTCCACTTTCTAGGAACACCAAGTCTAAATCAGTAAACCGATTTTCCAGCTGTTCAATGGCTGCCAAGTTCATCGAGGCATCTTCCCGAATGGCAGTATGGGGACAACCCCCCGTTTCCACACCCAGAATGCGATCGCTTTCTAGAGCCTGACTCCTAACTAAAAACTGGGCATCTTCCTGAGTATATATATCATTGGTGACCACAGCGATTTGATAAGAGTCTCGCAGGGCTTTACACAATGCATCTAATAGAGCAGTTTTCCCTGAACCAACTGGACCAGCAATACCAACACGAAAAGTACTCATGTTAACTAACTTAGAGTTAATTTTAATAGTGTAGTTGATTTATGATCATTAGCCATAAAAAAATTGTTAATTGCTACAAGTTAACAATTAACAAATGGTAATTGGTAAGTTTAGATTTTTATTATAGCCTTTTCTAGTGACGATTAAGGAGTCAAGGCACCGACTTGCTGTAAATCCAAAAGAAAAATTTTCTGAGTAGATGCTTCGTTTGATATAACAGCTGCATGAGATATCATCTCCAGAACACTGGCCTGACGGTAAGACTTCGGGATAGGTCGCATCATGTCTTGGGGTAACTCCACCAAATTAGGCAGATCATCGACAAAAATTCCCCAAAGTTCGGAGTCCCTAGGACGAATAATCACTAAGAACCTTTGGTTAGGGCTTCGGTGAGGTAAACTACCATCCCCCAACTGCTGATGTAAATCCCAAACTTTAATGGTATGCTTGCCTAGCTGAACTAATCCCATGGTTTTCATATCCCGGCTGATTTCAGTGGTCAAATTAACCACTTTCAGGACATCCATAATCGGGAGACATAGGGAATAGTCAGTAATCTTAAAAACCATGAATTTTTCTAGTTTTGAATCGTCCATCGCCTTGATTTTATAGTGATTAGTGTTTAGTGATTAGTGTTTAGTTCTGAGTAGTTATAGGGAGATTTTTAGGATTTTTTAAACTACCAATTCACCAGGAGCAATGATCAATTACTAATTACCAAAGAATTGCAGGATATAGCGTTGATCATACTTATGAGCTACAGCCAATTTTATTCCCCCGACTCCCGACTCCCGACTCCCGACTCCCGACTCCCGACTCCCGACTCCCGACTCCCGACTCCCTTATTAACGGTTAAATGGGCTCAACAACATCGGTTACTGTTGTCAACAATTTGTGTTCCAAATAGGGCTTAGTGATATAAGCCTTTGCCCCCAACTGTGCAGCAATCAAGCGGTGTTTATCGTTACTGCGGGATGTGAGGATGACTACAGGAATATCTACCAAAGCTGGGTCTTGCTGACAGTGTTTGAGAAACTCAAACCCATTCATGCGAGGCATCTCAATATCACAGATCACTAACTGTATGTCTGTCTGATGCTGTAGTTGCTCAATCCCTTCATAACCATCCTGGGCTTGAAACACTTGATAGCCATTTTTCTGTAAGGTCATGGCTAGAGTTTGGCGCAGGGTGATCGAGTCATCTACCAGGAGTACCTTTGGCTTACGTCTGACCCAGAACGGTTCAACCGTTGAAGGTGGAAGCTGCTTTCGCGAAAGGGTTTCCATCGGTTGGGTGGCTTGGTCATAGCTTTTGCTTTCAACTTTCAATGTGCTAACCTGTAACCTTTGACTGCCATCGGTCTGTTGCTCAGACAGGTACTGGATCAATTCAGTCCCATCCAGCACCAATGTCAACCGACCATCGGCCAGAATACTGCCCCCATTGACATAGGGGGGTGGCACAATCATTGTCCCCAAAGGACGAATCACCAACTCCTGGTCTCCCAACAGTTGGTCTACTTCCAGACCGACAAGCTGATCCTGGTAATGGATCAGAATGATTGGTCTAATCGTCTGAAGAGGAACAACAGGTTGATGGGGATGGGTTACTGAGAATGGATTTGCCACAGAGGAATAATCTAGGACTTGCCCAAGTTGGTAGACTTTAACCAGTTGCTGATCAGTCCCGGTACCCAAGTGGAGAACTTTGCCATCTTCCCAACTTCGGAGCTGGTGTTCCTCAGGAATAATAATTTGCTCGACTTGATCAGTAATCAAACCATAAACTTGCTTCCCAGCCTGGCACAGAAGTAATTTATCTATGGTTAAACTCAAGGGAATTTGTAGTCTAAATCTGCTGCCTTGGTCCGGAGAAGAATCAACCTGGACGGAACCCCTCAGAGCTTTGACCTGGTTTAGGACAACATCAAGACCAACACCACGTCCAGAGAGGTTATTTACCCCAGAGACAGTGGAAAAGCCTGGTTCAAACAACAAATTCCTCAGCTGAGCCTCACTGAGATTATTACTCTGTTCAAAGTCTATCAGTTCACGTTCTACTGCTAGTTGGCGAATCCGTTCAAAATTCAACCCTGGCCCGTCATCAAAAACTTCAATCACCAAATATCTGCCCCGATGGCAAGCACTGATTTCAATTAATCCTTTTTCTGGTTTGCCCTGTTGTTGCCGTACAGCAGGAGTCTCAATGCCGTGGTCAAAAGCATTACGCACAAGATGCAGCAGGGGGTCGTACAACTTCTGGGCAACAACTTTATCCACTAAAACATCATTACCAGAGATTTTTAGCTCTACCAGCTTATGGTGGGAAGCTGACAACTGCTTGAGGACAGGGGGGAAACGACTAAATATTTCCCCTAAAGGCAACATCCGGGCGTCCATCAAGACATCACGATGGTTGGTTAACAACCGACGTTGTTGTTCGAGAGTTTTACTGGATTGGGTGCTGAACAGCTCAATGTCATGGGCAGCTTCAGTTAATTGAATAGCGTCTTCTAGAACTGACTGAATCAGAAGCTCGGGTGCGCTATAACGTTTTAGTTCCAGGTCATCGAAATAGTCGGTATGTTGTTCGCGTAGCGTGGCCTTTTGGCCAAGGTTAGTTGGTTGAAAGTTGCTATGTTGAAAGTTGCTATGTTGAAAGTTGCTATGTTGAAAGTTGGCAGGTTGAGAGCGTAGCGTGGCCTTTTGGCCAAGGTTGGCCGTAGGATTGGGGTTGGTAGCAAAGTGTTCCTTTAAACCTTCAACCTTCAACTTGCTAAGCTGCAACGTTTTTTCTGCCCAAGGGTAGGAATAAAAACTAAGATTTCGGTCGGTAGCTTTGTTTTTGTTTAAACCTTCAACATTCAACTTGCTAACTTGCAACCTTTGCCTAATCTGCTTTTGTTGGGTCAAAATAAACAGGCGGTCGTACCAATCTTGGAGTTGCTCTAGAACTTGCTGATGTTGGTCGATACGATCAAGGAGTACTCGCACTGCAGCCAGCAGTTGTTCATTTTCGAGCAACTGGCGGTTTTGGTTGGTTAGTAATTCCCCAATTGTGTAATTCAGGTATTCTAGATGCTCAATATTTATCCGCACAGTACCAGATAGATCCCTAGATGATGGCGTGCTGGGATGTTGGTTGGAGGGAGTTATGGCGAGATGGGAAGAGTTTAGAGGGGCATTTCTAGCATTGCCTATGGGCGGGATGATCTCGTCTGTGATAATTTCGGGATCTTGTCGTTGTTCTTTTTTTTGATTATCTGCATAAATCATCCCCATGTTGTGCAAAACAAAATTTTTTTCTGTGGCGATTTCTTGATCAGGTGAGGCTATCTCTCCATGCAAGACATCTATCTCTGTTTGCTCCGACCTCTGCAACTTTCTACTTTGATCAAAGGTTTGCTGATCTAGTGTAGTTGATCCTCCCCAGATCATTTCCACAAGCTGGGACCGTTTCCTTGTTTTAGATTCTGGATCAGTAACGGAAGAATTATTAACAACACCTTCTCCTTCTTTTAGTCCCAGCTCAACTCGATTAAGGTCTTGTTCTTTTCCGTTGCCGAAGACAGAAGATTGATTTTGAATTGTGAATTGTGAATTTTGACTTGAAGACCTAAGGTCAGCTAGTTGTTGCAGAGCTATAGAAGGTTGACCACCTTGAGTCCTATCCCCTTCTAGCACCGCTGCTTGTGCTGCAACGAAATCACACAAAGCGGTCTTGGCAATGGTGACCACCTGATCGGGATGGTTGTCTAGGGCTGCGATCGCATTTTTGGCAATAGCGGCAAACCCTGGTAAATTAAGGGATTCCCCTAACCCCAAGAAAATGTCTGCTTGGTGGCGAACTGTGATGCTGATTTCACTGGGATTGTCATTATTTAGGGCAGCTTGGATTACGTCTAAGCCTTGGCTAACCCCCACTTCAAAAATGGACTGGGTGACGTCGAAGCCCAATTCTAGTGAGGTGGGCAGATGGGATTCGTGACCAAAACAGTCCCCCAGCTTCTCTTGGAGTTGGGCAACAACAGCAGCAGTTCGATTTTTGATTTCGGTGTCATCGATTTGCCCCCCTGTGAGTTCAGCGGTCAGAGGTAGGCGCAGACACTCATAAGCTTGAAACAGTAAGGCTTCAATTTCTGGATCAATGGACAAGTCGGGGTTAAACAGAGCTTTAAAAACATCCTCCAAGGAGTGAGCTACAGTGGCGATTGTTTCCAACCCAATGCTAGCTGCTGCGCCTTTGAGGGTATGGGTAGTCCGCATCAAGTTGTTGACTTTATTGATGCTATAGTTTTCTGACAAACTCAGCAAATCCTCTTCCAAGACTTGCAGCAGTTCCGGTGCTTCCTGGAGAAAGTAGCGATAGCTTTGCTCACGAATTTTCGGGTCATTAGTCATTAGAGCAGTTGTCAATTGGGTGAGGTATTTTATTCTTAGGGAGTAGGGAGTAGGGAGTAGGGAGTAGGGAGTAGGGAGTAGGGAATCGGGAATCGGGAATCGGGAATCGGGAATCGGGAATCGGGAATCGGGATAAAATAAAAAAATTATCTCTACCTGATTATACTAAAAAATGCTCGTATTATTAGTGATTATTTATTAAAACTAGCAAAATTTTATTGAATAAAAATTTTGCTAGTTTTAATAAAAATTTTGTGCATTGAAAATGTCTATAGCCTGAAATCAAATAAAAAAGATATATCCCAGTCCCCTTTTGCATGCATGCTAAAACGCATTTAAAATGAATTTTAGCAAGGCAAATGACTACTCAACCTTGAACTGGTCAGCACTGGCTTGAAGATTCTGAGCCATGGCTAGGAGTTCTTGGAAAGACGTAGAAATTTCCATGGCATCCTCAGAAGTTTTGTTGGCAATTCCTGCAACTTCAGTCATGGTTTGGGTCACGGATTGGAACTCTTCGGTCTGTACCTGGGTGGCTTGGGTAATACCCTCTACAAGCTGGCTGATTTGGCTGGTGGCTTCAACAATGGCATTGAGAGTGAGACGGGTATCTTGTACCATTGCGGTTCCTTGGGCAACCTGTTGAATACCTTTATCCATGGCTGTAGAAACCTCAGCGGTACTCTTCTGGATCTCCTGCACCAACTGCTCGATCTCAGTGGTGGCTTCGGCTGACTGACGGGCTAGAGAACGCACCTCATCGGCAACAACTACAAAACCCCGTCCATACTCACCGGCCCTTGTGGCTTCAATGGCTGCATTCAACGCTAGCAATTGGGTCTGATTCGTAAAGTTGCTAATCAGGTTTACTACCCTCGAAACCTTCTGGGACGATTCGCTCAGGCGCTTGAGCCGTTTGCTGGTTTCTGCCACTGTCTCCCGGATTTCGAGAATTCCATCTACGGTACGGTTCATGGCGGCATCCCCTGCTTGGAGGGTTTGGTTAGCGGTTTGGACTGCTACTTCTACCTGTTGAGCACTCTCACCTACAGCTTCTGTAGAATTAACCATGGTCTGGATGTTCTCTAAGGCTTGACCGAGAGCCATAAATTGCTGCTGGGCTTGGGCTGTGAGCTTGGCAATGGAGGATTCCCTGTCAACAGACGTTTGGGCAACTTTCCTGGAAGCTTGCTGGACTTGAGTCACAATCCGGCGCAGGCTTTGTAAGGTGTTGTTGTAGGCATCAGCAATGGTACCTACTTCATTGTTGGTTACCGGAGCTCGGACGGTGAGGTCTCCTTCTAGAGCTGGTCGCACTGCTGAGAGCAACTGCATTACCTCCCGCTGTACTGCTTCTTTGTCGGCTTTCTCCCGTTGTGCGGCATCGGTCAGCTGCTGGGACTGGTTTTGGATTTGTGCGAGATACTCAGCCTGTTGCAGGGCTGCCCCTACTTGCACCGCAATCTGAGCCAGGGCGTTGAGTTCAAACTCTTGCCAGTCACGAGGACCAGTATTTTGGTAGGTACCCAGTAAACCCCATAAGGTTCCTTGTATAAAAATCGGTGCCAGCATATAAGCCTTAACCTCATATTGCTCTAAGGTTTCTAGGTAACCGTCAGAATAACCAAAGGTGTAAATGTCATCAACGGCCACGCTTTCACGATTGCGATACCGACCTCCCTGGGTGTCTTGTAGATAAGTATCGGGCCAGAAGGCTTTGATATCTGCTCCCACCCATGCTAACCAACCAGTTGCAACTGCCTCAGCCACAAACTGACCAGTCCAATCAGGATTGAAGTGATAGAGGGCTACGCGATCGCATTTGAGCAGCTGCCGGATTTCTTGGGTTGTGATACGATAGATTGTATTTACATCCCGAGACTGAAACAGCTTACCAACTATTTTGGTTACCCCCTGAGCAATTTGAGCCGCTTTGGTGAGTTGGGTAGATTGGGCTCGCAACTGATCTAGGTAATGGGATCGCTGCAAGGCTAATCCCAGGGAATTACTAATTTGGAGCATGAGGGTGACATCGGTATCTTGCCACTGACGGGGTCCCGTATTTTGGTAAGCCGCCAGCAGCCCCCAGAGCTTGTCACTTTGGAAAATTGGCATAATCAGATATGCCCTGGCTTGGTATTGTTCCAGAGTGTTGATGTAGCAGGGAGCGAAACCCATGGCATAGATGTCATCAACCTTCTTGAAGCGGTCACCTCGGGCGAACTCTCCACCCTGGGTTTCTTGCAAGCAGGTATCAACATTAGACAGAGAATTAACACTCAGGGCTGTAACTTGGCAGCGCTCATAAGCCGTTGTATCCACCTTCAGGCGGTCGTCTCTTTCTTGTTCAGTGATTAGGGAAATCCAGCCAGGGGCAAGCGATTCAGCCACAAACTCACCACTCCAGTCGGAGTTGAAGCGATAGATTACTACCCGGTCAGCTCCCAACACTTGCCGCAACTCTTTGGTAATACTCTGGAAGATACTATAAACATCTACAGACTGGGACAAATGGTTGCTAAGGCTTGCTACTACTCGCTCCCGCACAGCAGCTTGGGCAAGCTGGTGAGATTTGGCCTCCACTTGATCCAGGTAGCTCAATTGCTGTAGCGCTACCCCAAAGTGCAGGGCAATCTGCTTGGCAAAATCAATCTCATACTCCTGCCATTGACGGGGCTTACTGCATTGGTGAATGCACAACAATCCCCACAAATCAGGTGCAAGAAGTAGGGGCACAACCAGATTAGCCCGGACTTGGAACTGAGCCAGCAGCTCAATATGGCAATCGCTTAAACCCGCATTGTAGACATCAGCAACTGCTTGCACACGTCCTTCGGTGTAGTGAGGGGCATACTGTTCACCAAAGCAGTGGTCGTTAACTTTGATTCCTAGCATGGCATGGTAGCCTGATGCCACATCCTCAGATACCAATTCCCCATCATCAAAGCCAGAGTTAGGGTAAAACTTAAATACACCCACCCGGTCAACCTGAAGAAGCTTGCGCATTTCGATAGCGGTTGTCTTGAAAATGGTATCTAGGTTTCGAGACTGACGGATCTTGTTGATGATTCCAACTACCGCTCGCTCCATCCCTGCGATTTTAGCGACCTGGGTAGATTTGGCCTCGACTTGCGCCAGGTACTCTGTTTGTTGTAGGGCAACTTCAAAGTGTAGGGCAATCTGCTTGGCAAAATCAATCTCATACTCCTGCCATTGACGGGGCTTACTGCATTGGTGAATGCATAAAAATCCCCACAGTTCAAGCCCTTTACGCAATGGCACCACCAGGTTAGCCCGGACTTGAAACTGAGTTAGCAGCTCAATGTAGCAATCGCCAAGATCCCCATTGTAGATATCAGCAACTGCGTGTACTCGCCCTTCGACATAGTGCTGGGAATACTGTTGACTAAAGCAATGGTCGTGAACCTTCTTACCCAGGATCCCATCGTACCCATTGACCACATCTTCAGACACCAACTCTCCATCGTTATAATCGGAGTCAGGGTCAAAGCGAAACAGACCGACCCGGTCAGCCATCAGGAGCTTACGAATTTCTATGGTTGTGGTCTTGAAAATCGTCTCCAGTTTCCGAGATTGCCGGATCTTGTTGATGACTCTGACCGCTGATTTTTCTAGGTCTGCAGCCAATAGCAGTTGCTTGGATTTTGCTCGCAGTTGTTCAATATACTCCGTTTGCTGGAGGCCAACCCCAAATTGTCGGCCCATCTGAGCCAGTATACCCACCTCCATTTTCTGCCAGTGACGAGGGCCATTGTTCTGGTAAGCTGCGAGGAAACCCCAGAGGGTTTCCCCTTGCAGAATCGGTACAATCACATAGGCTTTAGCCTGAAATTGCTCCAACAGGTCAATGTGACACTGAGTATGACCAGCCTTGTAAATGTCATCAACGGCTAAGGTTTCATTGTGGCGATACCGACCGCCTTCGGTTTCCTCCAAATAGGTATCGCGCCAGACTTTTTTAATACTCGGTTCAACTAACGGTATCCAACCGTGTGCCACATCTTCAGCCACAAACTCACCACTCCAGTCAGGATTGAAGCGATAAACAGCCACGCGATCGCACTTCAGCTGCTGCCGGATTTCTTGAGTAGCGGTCTGGAAAACACTGTTCAAGTCGGAACTCTTAAGTATCTTATCAAGGAAGCGACTTGCTATGTGTTCCCCCTTAACCGCAATATCCAGTTGCTCCGATTTCTCCTGTAGCTGGGCTGTAATGTCCAATTGCTTGAGAATATTACTGAGACGGTCACTGAGTAGTGACAGCAGCACGACGTCACTATCTTGCCAGCGCCGAGGGCGAGAGTTCTGGTAAACGGCAAATAAGCCCCAGAGGTGTTCACCATCAAAGATTGGGGCGATAATATAAGCATTGGTCTGGTATTTTTCTAAGGTTTCAATGTAGCACTGTGAAAAACCAGCGGCATAGATGTCGTCAACTCGCTCTACCTGCTTACGTTTGAAATAGCTGCCCCCTTGTGTCTGCTTTAAATAGGTATCGGTAGTAGGGCTGGCCACCGATCCGATTTGCTTGACCGTACAGCGCCTAGAGGACAATAGATCTGGTGATGTCAGGTTAGGATTTTGCTTTTGGTCTTGGAGCAGGCTCACCCAACCCTCTGCAACTGACTCAGCCACAAATTCACCACTCCAGTCAGGATTGAAGCGATAAACCACTACCCGATCAGCCTTGAAAAACAGGCGCAGTTCGTGGCAAATGTTGCCCAGGGCAATATTGGGATCAGAAGACGGTGGAATTGTGCCCAAGATTTGAGCCAAGACCTTTTCCTGCTTCACCTGCTCTCGCCATCGGTTACTCAATTCCACTGGCTGTAGACTCAGCCTCAGTTCAGTAACAACTTGGTAGAGCAGACTAATGTCAGCTTCCTGCCATTCCCGGGAACCAGAACATTGCTGCACCACTAGTAAGCCCCACAATTGCCCATCGATCAAAATCGGTAGACTTAAGCTGGCTTTGACCTGGAATCGTTCCAGTAGTTGGAGTTGAAAAGGACTAACAGCCCGGTCATTAATATCATTAAGGGCTATAACTTCCTGTTGCTCGTAGGCTGACCGATTCTCAGCCCCAAAAGCAATCACTGGTAGGTACTCCCCCTGACTGGGAGTATAGCCACCCACCATCGACTCAACTAGCACTGTACCCCGATTCTCCGACTGGAAGCGAAAAATCAAGGCTCGGTCTACCCGTAAACGCTGACTAACCTCAGTCACTGTGGTTCTCAACAGGGCATCACTAGTTTCTGCTTTGCGCATCTGGGTGGCCAGGTTGAATAACCACTGCCGCTCACCCTTGCAGTGTTGCTCAATATCCACGGCTAGGTGAAACTGAACCCCGGTAGGTGTCCCCTTGCCATTGCCATTACTCGATGATTGATTGAGTTGGGACTTAGAACTGAGTATTTCCTCAGATTGATCAAATTGTGGCATAGTTATAGTTTCGTTTTTTTCAACATCTGATAATGGTAAAATTGCCGACCATGATGGCAGTTCAGAGGCAATCGAGTCGGTAGTAACTCTTCCAATAGACTGTTCAATGGGCAGAGTTAGTGACCAGCTTGTCAAGCAGTCATAATTGGTTTGATGGGATTGATTTGGTTGATCAAAACTCATCATAATTGCCCTGATCAATTGCCAGATCTCGGAGGAGGCTAAGTCGAAAAACCTCAAGACTCTCCTCCCCAAGAGTCCCCTCGTTGATGTGTCTGCCATAGGGGACATTGAGTAATAGCCATGACATCCAAAACTGCACCGCCATCCCCAGGTAGGTACCCCAGGAGAAAAGGCAATAGCTTAGGAGGAAATAAACCAGGAGTCGGTGGCTGGAGTTGCTCCAATTCATGTAACTCAATATCATTAACATGGGATACCACCAGACCCAAAGACTGGTCATTGACCTGAACTACTATTGCCACAGGAGATACCGAAACTTGCCCAAGCTTCGACAGAGGTGGATAGCCAACCAGCTGGTTTAGGTCTACCAACCAGAGCATTTCTGAACGCCAATTACCAATTCCCAAAATGCAACTGGGCATTTCCGGCACCAGCAGAACCTCCGGCACATTCACCCTGATAATTTCTGTAATCTGCTCTAGGGGCAACAGAACACTGTCATCTTTTCCAAGAGGAAAACGCAGCAACCGCACTCGGGTTTCTGGGGTTAGTGGATCTAAGTTCAGTAGGTCAAGATTGGTTTGTGTTACCACTGGGTCAAGGGAGTTTAACATTACCTAATACCTAATACCTAATACTTAATGCCTAATGCCTAATGCCTAACAATTGCTGGATTGTTTGTATTAGTTCTTGCTGCTTTATCGGTTTAGGTAAATAGGCATCAGCTCCCAGCATTGAACCCCAGAGTTTGTCGGCATCAGTTCCTTTAGTTGAGCAAATCACAACTGGAATGATTTGGGTGTTGGAATTAGTTTTGAGTTCCCGGCACAGTTCAAACCCGCTTTGTCCTGGCAAAATCACATCGACAATCACTAAATCTGGTTTCTGGGACTGGAGTTTAATCTGGGCATCCTCACTACTGGTGACACTAACTACGTTGAGACCAGCTTCTCTGAGGTAACAACTTAGAATCTCATTTTCCGTCAAACTATCTTCAACCAAAAGGACTGTAGTCATATTTTTTTTTGCTTATTGATGATGTTAATTACAATTCTTTTGTTTTTTATTGTTAATCATTTTTTTTAGTTTAAACTAATTACCATAAGTTTTAATTTATAAGCTTAAAAATAAAATAACAATAATTCAATTAATTGAATAGGTATAGTAGGTATAGTAAATTAATTGTGATAAGTTTTTATAGAAAGTTACCTACTCCCTACTCCCTGTTCCCTTTACTAAAGTATTAAAGTAAGT
>NZ_JAAHFV010000081.1:0-19899 GCF_010672755.1 Moorena sp. SIO1F2 | reverse complement strand
TATTCATCTTCAATGTGCTTTTATTCCTAATCGACATCGGTTTAATCCGCGCCGGACTAGCAGAGGGGAAACGAGGTTTATTCTGGGGTGGCATGGTGCTACTGACGCTGCAAATTTTGACCCGGATGCTGGAGTACGATACTGGTTTATTAGTCAAATCCATAGTCTTATTCCTCTGTGGGCTAGGTATTATTGGTGCTGGACTATGGTTTGAGCGCTATTTGAAGTCTGAATTATGACTTATGACTTATGACTTATGACCTATGAGCATTAATTCTGAGTATTACCGTCCTATACCAAGCTGGCGATTCTGGGTACCTCTTTTATTTCAAACCGCACTAATTATTACTGTTCCCACCCAGGCAATTTACACTACACTGACTGGAAAAACTGTCATCCTTCAGACAGCGCCAGTAGACCCTTATGAACTTTTGCGAGGCTATTCCCAAACTCTAAGATACTATATCTCTAATCAGGATAACTTGCGCAATCTTCCTGGCTGGCAAAAATTGCCCAAGCAACAACCTAATGGCAACAAGGTAACCTTTATCAAGCCTGGTACCCGTTTTTACGTAATTTTAGAAGCACCAGACTCATCCAACTCAACTAAACTACCAATAGCCTGGAAACCAGTAGGCTTAAGTGCCAAATTCCCTTCCCAACTACCAGCTAATCAGATTCCTATCAAAGGTGTTGCTAACTATGGTTCGATTGAGTACGGATTGGAAACTTACTATATGCCAGAAGACCAACGGGAACAAATTAATGAAGAATTAAATAGTGCTAGGCAAGAGAACTCTAACCTACCGATATCACCACCACCAATTGTGATGGAAATTAAGGTGGATGCTCAAGGGAATGCTTTACCAATCGGAATCTGGGCACTGGTAAGTAAGGATTCTCAACAGCAGATTCGCAAGTATCGGTTTTAAGAGGGAATCGGGAATCGGGAATCGGTAATTGGGAATCGGGAATCGGGAATCGGGAATCGGGAATCGGGAATCGGGAATCGGGAACGGGGCAAATAGTGTAATTCACATTTCACCGTACCCGACCCATGAAAACCGCTATAATGCTTAAATTTTTATAAAGCCTCATCTTATTTAGAAACAAAAAGGATATACATTCCTATGGATAGTTGAGTCAACCATCAAAGTTACTTTGCATCAAACGATATAAGGTGACTTATGACTCATGATGAATAACTGTTAGATATATCTGGAGAAAATACGTAGCAGGATGAAAGTTTTCCGTGTTTTGCAAGTTTCTGTAATTAAGGTAAGTGAGTCTCCCCTTGTACTCAGTATTCAAGCAGATGGGCTTGCTGCCACTTCTGGCTGGACAAATCCCCGGTTAGACAACTCAGCAGACCCCAATCCAGATGATTCTGTCCTAGAATTCAGTTTTGATGCTGATAAACCGTCAGGTATTAGTCTTCCAAGACTGACGCCAATCACGGCTTGTGTTGACTTTACACCGACCAATGGTGCAGATGCGGTAATTGTTTCTGCCCGAATCAATTGTATTACGGTTCATGCTGCTGAGTTCCTCAAGCCTGGCGAGTCAAGCCCTCGACCCACGACATTGGCAGTAGGAGAAGAGGAACCTACGACACTAGCATTGGGAGAGGAAGACCCTCAAGTTACTACACAGGCACTAGGAGAGGAAGATCCTCAACCGACTACACGGGCATACGGAGAGGAAGACCCTCGATTTACTACACAAGCTCAACCAACTACACGGGCATACGGAGAGGAAGAACCTCAACCAACTACACGGGCATACGGAGAGGAAGAGCCTCGATTTACTACACAGGCATACGGAGAGGAAGAGCCTCAAACGACTACACTAGCATACGGAGAGGAAGAGCCTCGATTTACTACACAAGCTCAACCGACTACACAGGCACTAGGAGAGGAAGCTCAACCGACTACACAGGCACTAGGAGAGGAAGAGCCTCAACCGACTACACGGGCATACGGAGAGGAAGATCCTCAAGTCACTACACAGGCACTAGGAGAGGAAGAGCCTCAACCGACTACACGGGCATACGGAGAGGAAGGACCAACAACTCTAGCACTGGGTGAAGAGAGTAGTCCATTTGGTCGGTACTAATGATTAAATCAGCAGATGGTGGATGTTTGCTTGTTGCAGGTGGGGAGTTAGATCCAAATCTCACTCGGTTGATTGAAGTTGCTCAAGGTCAACAAGTCCCGATTTGCGATTTACGCCATGGGCAAGAAGAAAGTCCGAAATTGTCATGGCATCTTACTCAAAGGCATCTCAGAGTTGAAGCTCCAGTTCTGTCTGTAACCGGAGCTTTTATTCGGTATGACGTTTTTGGTAATCTTAACGCTCCGAACTCTGGGGCATCACAACGGGCATCGGGTTGGTATCAAACCCTCTATGGTTGGTTGCTATCGCAAAACCAGATCCGGTTGTTCAATCGTCACCATGTACCTGCAGTTGGCAATAAGCCAGCAATGCTGATACTAGCGCAACAGTTAGGTTTGCAAATCCCTGATACTTGGATCACCAACGAAGCCGAGGAATTGGGAAAATATTCTGCGGGGAGTGCGATTGCTAAACCCGTTGCTGGGGGTGATTTTTGTTATTCCCTAGAGCAATTGTACTCCTCTATCCAGTTTCGTAATGGTTGTGCTGCGATGCCAGCCATTGTCCAAAATCGTTTAGTAGCCCCAGAAGTACGGATCTATGTCGTAGGGAATCATGCCTTTGCTTTTGAAATCCGTAGTCAGCATCTAGATTATCGGGTTAAACCAGATGCTGAGGTGATTCCACTCGAAACAGTTCCGCAAGAAGTAGAGTTGCTACGCAAATTAATGGTCGCTTTACAGATGGATTTTGGGGCGGCTGACTTCAAAACCGATCCACACACCAAACAACTTGTATTTTTGGAACTCAATAGTTCCCCCATGTTTGTTAGGTTCGATCAAGTTTTGAATGGGGCGCTATGTGAAGCAATGATTGAGACCTTAGTGGTTTCTTGAGGATTAGGTCAGCGAAGTTTTGTGTTGGATTTCTAGCTGAATCTTAAAAAACTTTAAAGAAGCTCAATCTCAAACAGTTTTGAATTAAGAAGGTATAATTCCAAAGTCTACCTTCTTAATTCTACATTCTTAATTCTTCATTCTTAATTCTTCATTCTGACAGACAACCTTGGCCAAAAGGCCACGCGTGCGCGTTCAACCCTTAATCAAGCCGCCAGTTAAACGGTAAAATAGAATAAATCCCCTTCGGGTCATTGAAGGTTGTGAAAATTGCCAAATCCTGTTTTAGCTTCAGCAATTCTGTAGTTAGTGGCTCAGGTAATTGTCGGCTTGTGAGCGTAACATCATTAGTCAGGGTCTTCAGAATCCTTTCCTCGAAACTAGGAATTTTTGGATACTCTTCTACTTCCCAATCATTCTTTAACTTAGCTTGCTTAGCAGCATACTCAATAGCATCATTAATACCCCCAATCTCATCAACTAAACCTATCTGCTTGGCGTCTATACCTGACCAAACCCGTCCCTGAGCAATGTCTTTCACCTTGCCCTTAGGCAATTTACGTGACTCTGCTACTTTGTCAATGAACTGGTCATAAATCTGATTAACCATGGTTTGGTAGATTGCTAACTCTTGGTCTGTTTTGGGACGGACAGTACTTTGAATATCCGCTAAAGAAGCTGTTTGTACAATATCCCAGGTCAGACCATTGTTGTTAGCTAATTCTTGGATATTAAAAAGTACACCAAAGACACCAATAGAACCAGTGATAGTATTTGGCTCAGCAAAAATTCGGTCGCTATAGGTAGAAATCCAGTAGCCACCAGAAGCTGCCACATTGCCCATAGACACAATCACTGGCTTTTCCTCACGGATCAGCCGCACTTCCCGTTGAATAATCTCAGAGGCTGTAGCACTGCCACCAGGACTATTAACCCTTAGCACTACTGCTTTAATATCTTTATCCAGCCGTAGCTCGCGCAGCTGTTTAGCAAAGCGTTTACCCCCCACTTGCTCAAGGTTTCCTTGACCGTCAACAATGCTACCCTCAGCATAAACTACGGCAATTTTATGCTTAGACTTGCGATTTTTAGAGTAAGGACTTTTCGCTCTAGCGTAAGTAGCCAGCTTAATTTTCCGGAACGATTTATCCTTTTCTTTTTCTCCAGTAAGCTCCTTGAGGGTAGCAATCACCTCATCGAAGTATCCAACTTGATCCACCAAACCTTGAGTTTTGGCCTCTGATGCGATCAACATCCCTTTAGTATTAGCGATCGCTTGCAAGGTCTTGGGAGTAATCTCACGACTTTTCCCCACTGCTGTCAAAAATTCATCCCAAATATCATCTAACAATTCTCGAGTCTGTTCCCGACTTTCAGGACTCAGCTGTTTGAGCAAGAACGGTTCAACTGCGGACTTGTATTTGCCAACTCGAACCACCTGAACACCAATACCATACTTCTGGAGAGCTCCGGTCATAAAAAGTTGGGAAGAGTTCAAGCCATTGATTTCCACAACTCCCATCGGGTTAAGAATTATCGTATCCGCAACCGAGCTAAGATAGTATTCCCGTTCTCCCAAATCTACGTCATAGGCAATAATTTTTTTTCCAGCAGCTCGGAAACGCTCCAGAGCCTCCCTTACCTCCTTGAGATTTGCTAACCCAGTGTTGCCAACAGTTTTAGATGCAGCTCCATCCAGGTAGAGGGCAACAATGCGTTTATCCTTAGTTGCCTTATCCAGAGTATCGAGCACTTTGCGCAAAGGGATGATATTGCTTTCTTGACCCGATAACACCTCTTCAATCACTTCACTAGTGCTTGAGGTAGGATTGGTATCGCTGATATTGACCGATAAATCAAACACCAGCACTGATTTATCTTGAACCTGTGGCCCTGTATCTTTCGATGCTACTGCAATCAGTACAAACAGGAATCCACTAGTAGCTAAACTAAAAAATAGAATTAAACCGGCAAGACTTCCTACTAGGCTGGCAAAGGTTTGTTGGAGAAATTGACGCATGTGGTAAAGGATTAAGGGGATTAAGGATGAAGGATTAAGGATAGCATTTATCAATCAGCTGAGGTGCTTTACTTCTTGGTTTTAGGGAGCAGGGAGCAGGGATTAGGGAGCAGGGATTAGGGAGCAGGGAGCAGGGAGCAGGGAGCAGGGAGCAGGGAGCAATAAAAAAAAATTATATGTACCTCATTAGACTAGTAAACGCTATCTTAATGATCAAGTCTATATTAATGATGAAGTATTTAAGGATTAAGGGCGTTGAGCTATTAGCCATTCCCGATTCCCGATTCCCGATTCCCGATTCCCGATTCCCGATTCCCGATTCCCTACTCCCTATTACCACTATCCTAACTTTTTCAAAGTGTTGGATTGCTTGAGATCAGACAAGGTAGCATTACCGGTGCAGAATAGAGCAGTAGTGATTTCTGCCATCAACAATTGCACTAAGGCATCAACGGCATCTACTGACTCAGCTGCTGCTTGGAGGAATGGTAATGCTAGACCAGCAATATCGGCTCCTAATGCGATCGCTTTTGCCACATCCAAACCATTGCGCAATCCCCCAGATGCAATTAGGGGAATGTTGGGGGCAATAGCTCGAATACTGGTAATGCACTCAGCGGTTGGTAAACCCCAGTCACCAAAGGTCTGTCCTAACCGACGCTGATGAGCGGTTAATCCTCGCTCACTTTCTACCTTTGCCCAAGACGTGCCCCCCGCACCAGCGACATCAATAGCGGTAACACCAGCCTCCAGCAACTTCTGGGCCATAGCCGCTGAGATGCCATTACCCACTTCTTTAGCAATCACTGGTACCGTTAACTTACTGCATAAACCATTAATTTTGTCAAGTAACCCCTTGAAATTAGTATCCCCGTTATCTTGAATGCACTCCTGCAAGGGATTGATGTGCAAAATCAGCCCATCTGCTGTTAACAGGTCAACCACCTTTTGGCATTCTTCTAGTCCATAACTGTAGTTAAGCTGAACCGCACCGATGTTGGCAAATAGAAGAATATCCGGAGCTTGGGAGCGCACCGCAAAGGTATGACCAACCTCTGGTTTTTCCACGGCCACTCGCTGAGAACCAACCCCCATGGCTAGTTTGTAATGTTGGGCAACCTCAGCCAGACGAAAATTAATCGTTTTTGCCTGTTCAGTACCACCAGTCATAGAAGAAATCAACAATGGTGCTCCCAAGGATTTCCCCAGAAATGTGGTAGATATGTCAATCTCACTGCGGTTTAGTTCTGGTAAGCAACAGTGAGTGAAGCGGTACCTCTCAAGTCCATTGGTATTGGCACGAAATTGAACATCTTCATCCAGACAAATCCTGATGTGGTCGGCCTTTCGCTGTTGGGTTTGGGTCATAATTATTTGGAAAATAAGAGCAATCTGATCACGATTCAGGCGCTAATTACTTTAATTAATTCCACTCCATCCCGACCATCATTATCGTTTAGATAAACCTTTACCTGTTCTTCGGCGGATGTGGGGAGTAGTTTGCCCGTAAAATCTGGACTAATCGGCAGTTCCCGATGTCCTCGGTCTACTAGCACTAATAATTTAATCGTTTGGGGTCTACCATACTCAAGCACCGCGTTTAGAGCAGCACGAATGGTACGTCCTCTATAAATGACATCATCCACCAACACCACTATCTTACGATCAAGATCGAAGGGAATATCTGTTTTTGCTGGGGTGCGAATGCCAATTCGATCGAGATCATCCCGATAAAAGGTGATATCCAACGCTCCCACTGGCACACTGACCTGCTCTAGGGTTTCAATCTGACGTCCTAGCAACTGAGCTAAAGGAACACCTCTGGTATATATACCCACCAGTGCTAGTTTGGACAAATCACTCACTTGTTCGATCACTTGAGATGCCAAACGATTTACTGTACGGCGCAGTTCTTCAGCTGATAGGATTTCAATGGTTTGAGTAGGCATCCTGGTTCATACAAAATTTCAGCAGGATACCCCGCCCACACAAATAGCGAGTTAGGCGGGGAAGGGGCTTTCAAGGTTTTGATATTATACCAGACGAACACCTATCACCGTGGAGCAAGAGATGAAAAGGTTTTAGCATCAGCGATTCCAGTGGGAAATAAGCCTTTGTCCCGTTGATATCGCTTCAGGGCTGCCTCTGTGGCTGGTCCAAATACGCCATCTTTTAGTCCTTTATAGTAGCCTAGGTAAATCAAGCGATTCTGAAGGCTATTCACTCTTGTGCCACTACTACCTCGTTTTAATGGAGTAATGATGCTAGCAGCAACGGCAATTCCAGAAGAATTGCCCCGTAGTGCTGATAAGGTACGAGAGTCAGCAATGCCATTTGCTGGCAGTTCCCGAGAAAGCTGATACTCTTTGACTGCCGTCTCAGTTAATTTACCATAGTATCCTGTTACTGGCCCTTTGTAGAATCCCAACTCTGTGAGGCGATTTTGCAGTTGTTTCACCGATTCGCCATTGCTGCCTGGTCGCAACTCAGTGACGTTGGGAATAATATCCTTATCATTAGGATTTTTGGCTAAGTCTGACAAAGTGCGAGAGTCAGCAATACCAGTCACTGGTAGTCCCCTCAAGCGCTGAAATTTTATGACCCCTGCTTCAGTTAAACGACCGTAGAATCCCGTTACTGGACCGTTGTAGACTTTCAACTCCCTCATGCGCTGTTGCAGTTTGGTCACAGCAGTTCCTCTGTTACCTCGCCGTAACTCAGTGGCGTTCTTGATCGAACCACCATTGATTACGAATAAGGTGTTTTGTCCAGCAACGCCATCCGCCCGTAATCCCTTGGCTCGCTGAAATTTAATTACCGCTGCTTGGGTCATGCGCCCGTAATAGCCAGTGATCGGACCATTAAAAAATCCCAAGGATGTCAACTTCTTTTGCAAATCGCTGACTACCGTTCCTCTACTACCGCGTTTGAGCTGTGTGTTTGTTGGTAGACGAATATCAGTACCAGCAGTTTTATATAAAGCTGCTAGGGTTTTTGGTCCAGCCACACCATCTATTGGTAGTCCCTTCTTTTGCTGAAAGATAGCAACATAAGACTGGGTTAACATGTCATAGTTGCCAGTAATCCGACCTTTATAAAAGCCAGCCGCTGCCAACTCTTTCTGAAGAGAAGTCACCTGTGATCCACGGCTGCCTTTTTGAAGCACTTTAGCACTGGCATGAGCAGCGGTACTGAGAATGGTTAGGGCAATTGCGATCGCACTAATCTTGATCCAAGCTGAACTAGGAATAGTGGGACTGTTTAGCCCATCCAACCATCGAATTAAACCATTATCATCTTGCCACGGAAAATTCTCCGCGTCTTCATAGGACTCGGCAAGATTAACGCAGACTAAGCTTTCCATCGCTTTCCTACCAAATTTTTTTGTATGATAGCCAGTTCTCTAGCAATATTTGTATTGTGTTCTTGACACTACCATTTTAATGGACATTACTCTTGTCCACGTCATCCCTAGTTACCTTCATAGGTCATAACTGCTCAACCGATCATCCCTTCACCGGATCACCCCTTTACCCGATCACTCCTTCACCAATTCCCAGGTAATATCTTTGATCCCAACCATGAGCAATCTTTAAGGAGCAATCTTTCTTTTAGCAATCTTTCCGGAGCTAGTCAAATTCGGGCTGGATTTAAGAAATATAACGGATGTGATCAAAGTAAATCTGCTCGATAATTACCCTCAAAAGGTAAATCTCCTGGATATTGCCCCCAGCTGACTGCTGGGGGTTTTTATTGTGTTCGGCGCTCTACAGTAATGCGATCGCCTCAGAAGTGTTGAACAGGGAATAGGTAATAGGTAATAGGTAATAGGGAATAGGGAATAGGGAATAGGGAATAGGTAAGAAGTAGTTTTCGAGGCTTAAGAGTATCGTTAACTACATTTTTGAGCCTGGTCTTGATGCAGCCGTGAGCGACTGCATCAAGACCGGAAGAGAAAAGCCAAGTTTTACAAAGCTTTTAGGAATTTATCCCTCACCATTATTTGTAAATACCCGCGCGCGTATTGCTATAGAGCAACGCGACTCTCTAGATTAATTCCAAAGGGGATGACCATGCCTAATTGTTGTTGGCCCATCCTCAAGTCATATATTCTGAGCCTCTTCAGTTTTTTGAGCCCAACCATGAAATCTTTCCGGAGCTAGTCAATTTCCTGCTGGATTTAATTATAACGGATGTAGTAAAGATAAATCTCCTGGATAATTGCCCCCAGCTGACTGCTGGGGGTTTTTATTGTGATCGGCGCTCTACAGTGATGCGATCGCGGATCATCACTGTGGCAAAACCGCCCCTGAGCAACGCGACTCTCTAGATTAATTCCAAAGGGGATGACCATGCCTAATTGTTGTTGGCCCATCCTCAAGTCATATCTTCTGAGTTTCTTCAGTTTTTTGAGCCCAACCATCACCAATCTTTCCGGATCTAGTCAATTTCCTGGCGGATTTAAGAGTTATAACGGATGTGATAAAAGTAAATCTCCTGGATAATTTACCCCAGCAGTTAGCTGGGTTTTTTTTTGTAATTGCCTAACACAGTGATGCGATCGCCGATCATCACTGTGCCAAACCCCCCTCGCTTATCAACCTAAGGATACAAGCCCCTGAATTCATTTATGGAAAAAGACTATTTGAATTGGAGCGAAGCGATGTTTCAATGCCTCGAATTAATTCCTGGGGTATTTTTTAATTTTGAATTGATAATTTTGAATTGGAGCGAAGCGAGTGACCATGGGTAATTTTTGTTTGCCAATCGTCAAGTCTGTTATTCTGAGTTTCTTAGGTTTTTTGATCCCATCTACCTATCAACCACCCACTTATGGGAATAATTATGAGCTAAGTAGCACACAACCCACTCTCCAATCAATTGACAACAAAAACTATACTCAAGCTCAAATTGATTATTTTTTGGAAATTGCCTTAGGCTCGGAATACGGCTCCTCCAATCCTACTATCAAAAAATGGGACAGGAATGTGAGGATTAAGGTAATCGGCTTGCCAACCCCTGAAGATTGGCAGACTTTGTCAACCGTTATTGATGAAATAAATACGATTACTCAAGGTTCAATTCAAATAAACTTTGATGATAATAATCCCAATCTCAAGATTTATTTTGTTCCCGAATACGAGTTTCGTCGCTATGAGCCTAACTATCGACCGGTCAATTTTGGTTTTTTTCGGACTTGGTGGAATAACCAGGTAATTTATAAGTCAAGAATTATGATTTCTACAACTAGCATTACTCAAAAAGCACGGTCTCACCTAATCCGAGAAGAGCTCACCCAATCTATAGGACTGATGAGGGATTCCTATAAATACAGAAATAGTGTATTTTTCCAAGGGTGGACTGATACGACTGAATATGCGGAGATTGATCAAGCTGTAATAGAAATGCTATATAGACCAGAAATTCGTCCCGGAATGACTAAAGCAGAAGTTATCAATGTTCTGAATAGCCTTAGGTTTGCGAGGTAATCATAGCAGTAAGGTGCGTTATTAACGCACCTTACAGATAGAGTTACTGGGTAGGTTCTGTGCTATCAAGATTCAGATTAGAAGAATTTAGAGGTAGTGTAAGGACCATAGACCCAATTGCCACTGCTCAGCTGTAGCCAATTCCCATTTTTAGCAACCACAGGTTTGAGTGCAGATCCACTGCTTACACAGGTAACAGCCTGACCAGTACCAGGACCAGGGAGTGCTTTCAAACACCCACCATTGGGAGTCTTGACTTTGATTCCTGATTCCAAAATCGGACTACCGCCACCGCCTTCACTACTTTCATCAAATAATTTAGAGGTAGTGTAAGGAGCATAAACCCAATTGCCACTGCTCAGCTGCAGCCAATTCCCATTTGTAGCAACCACAGGTTTGAGTGCAGATCCACTGCGGACACAAGCAACAACCTGACCAGTGCCAGGACCAGTGAGTGCTTTCAAACACCCACCATTGGGAGTTTTGACTTTGATTCCTGATTCCAAAATCGGACTACCGCCACCGCCCTCACTACTTTCATCAAATAATTTAGAGGTAGTGTAAGGACCATAAACCCAATTGCCACTGCTCAGCTGCAGCCAATTCCCATTTTTAACAACCACAGGTTTGAGTACAGCTCCATTGCTAACACAGAAGACAGCTGCGGAAGTATCGCTCGGACCTTTGCGTGCAGTCAAACAACCACCACTTGGAGTCTTGACTTTGATCCCTGTTTCCAAAGCCGCAAACACTGGAGCCGTTACACTCAAACTCCCCAACCAGACCGCACATCCTAGTAAACCGAGCCAAGCAGTGTTGGGAATTTTAAACCAGTTGAGGTTGAGTTCTCTTAGATCTAGATCACAATCAATACCTACTGCTTCTTCATAGGATTCATAGGAATGAGTGTAAGCAAGTACTTCCACGTTTTTCTCCTTTTTTAAGTTTTATTAAGTTTTGAGGCAATTATGATCATAATTTCCCCTAAAGTTGAGGGAAAATAGATTGCTTTGCTGTCAGGTGGAAGACCCAAGGGTAATCGGTAATCGGTAATCGGTAATCGGTAACTGACCCAACTATACTTGATGTCATTCTTTTGTTCAGCAACGCCAAATAGATGGCTGGAAAAAGGTTATAAGACAATTTCCTCCCATAGGGGAAAATTTAAGCAAAAAAAAATAATTGCCTGATTAAACGATAACGTTGTGTGAAGCGTTCGCAAAGCGTGGCCAAAGGCCAATCGCATAAGCGCGTTTTTATCTGGGTTGTAAACACACTTCTTGCTGTAAAAGGCATGGATGGAAAAGGCTTGCAGACAATAGGGGAAAGAGCTCCGAAGTTTTATTGGACAAAAAAAAAGACCATATAGGTTTACATCTCATTTAAAAAGGCTATATTGCAATAGACAAAAAACCAACCCTATCCCCAGCCAAATTAAAAAACAATACCTTGTCAGATCTAAGGCTTGGTTAATTTTGCCTGGTGTGATATCGTAGGTAGGTTTTCCTAATAAGGGTTTTTGCTTGACAACACCACTGTAAAAATTAGTCCCCCCCAGCTGAACCTCCAAAATCGCAGCAAAAGCCGATTCACTCCAGCCAGAGTTAGGACTCGGATCAGCAATAGCATCACGGCGACACAGACGCCAGACCTGCTGAGGTTTTCCAGACATCAAGGCTAGGGTAAATACGGTTAATCGACAGGGGATCCAGGTTAGTAAATCTTCAATTTTAGCACTAAACCAACCTAAATGCGTGTAAGGCTCTCGGCGGTAACCGACCATCGAATCTAAAGTACTGGCAGCTTTATAAGCTAAGGCCAGAGGAACACTACCTACCCCAGGAATCAACGCTCCAACAATGGCATAGAACAGAGGGGCTGTGACCCCATCGGTAGTGTTTTCCGCCACCGTTTCTAGGACAGCTCGTAGGATTTCCGACTCACAAAGATTTTCTGTATCACGACCAACATATTGACTTAATCGAGAACGGGCTAGTTCTAATTCTCCGGCAGTTAAAGGCTGTAATACATCCATTGCTGCTGCTCTAAGAGAGCGACCAGCAAAACAACTGGCTAGCAATATCGTTCCTATGCCTATACCCAAAAAGGGATTGAGCCAGATTCCTAGGAAGACAATAAACCATCCAACTACTCCACTCCCAATAATTAGTCCAATACCCAACCCAATTCCTGCTAGGCGTTGTTGCCAAGGCTGCTGCCAGAAGTGAATTGCTAACTTAGTGAAGTGAGAGATTACCCAGCCCATAACCTGCACTGGATGGACCCAACCCCAAGGATCACCGATCAGATAATCCAGACTAGCCGCCAGCAGCAAAATGACACCATTAGTATGGTTATTACCCAGGATTTGAACCACTACTTTCTAATTTTATCGACATTCTCTTCCCAGTTAGCCCCATCGAAAGGGACAAGGGTAAATCGAGATAGAACATCACCGTCAAGACAACGTAGGTTGACAGAAATCCCATTGGGATGAGAACGGGGTCGATAGAAAGGATGAATGCCACAGATTTGGCAGAATGTGTGCTTCGCCGTGTGAGTGTTGAAGGTATAACTAGTCAACACTTGATCTCCCTTAAGTAAGCTAAATTGCTCAGGGGAGACAATCAGGTGTAAGATGCCCTTTTTTTTACACATCGAACAATTGCAATCAATTGCCTCATGCTTTTTTACAATTACCCGGAAGCGGACAGCGCCACAATGACAGCCCCCCTCATAAGTAATCGGTTCGTTACTCTTTTTCATGAACAGAAAAATTGATTCAAACAACGAAACTGGTTTCTTCTCCCATAGCCGCTTGCCAACTACGGGCATCATAATAAAGATCGGCAAGAGTTATAGTGTACAATGCTTCTTTAAGCTTTTGATGCAAACGATGCCAAAGTGTAAATGTAACCCAGTCTTCGGCTTGACCAGCGTCTGGGGTATGGTGGGGTAGTGGTTCGATGGTTTCACCCACTGCTTCTAGGATTTTGCCGAGGGAAATTTGTGTGGGTTCATGGGCTAATTGATAGCCTCCTTGAGCTCCACGAACTGACTTGACTAAGCCAGCACGGCGCATCTCAATCAGTAGTTTTTCTAGATATGGAGCTGGTAGACCTTGCCGTTTAGCGATCGCTCTAACCGATGTCGGTCCATACCCTGGTCTTAGGCTCAGATCTAGTAGTGCCTTAACACTGTAGTGTCCACGAGTGGTGAGCTTCATAATAAAATAGCAATCCAATCGGAAAGTGGACGTGGGAGTTAACGGGACAATTTCTTTGAAAGACTAAAGTCGGAAACGATTTTATGACCTGTTTAAAGATCACGCTCGTTTAATCCACTCAGCTATCAGCATCAAGAGCCGGGGGAACCAAGCAACCCTCTCATCCTGAAGACTATACTTTGAGCGGTATGCTTTTAGCTATGCCTTCAAGCCAGAAGCTTAGATCTTAGACTATCAATGGCTGATAGCTGATAGCCCGTTGGCTGAATGCTAAGCTCAAAGAAACTCGCTTAATACTGTCACCCAATGGAGATAGCCATTGACTTGTGACAGGGATGGAAAGTACAGGTGGCTGGTGAGGAAATTGCCTACAAGAGTAGCCCATACTCTTTTAGCCAATTTTCCCGTGACCCTAGGCAATTTTCCTGTGACCCAGATGATCGGAGTTGTTCACGACCTATTCACAACCTATTGCTGTAGTTGAACGGTAGTTAAAAACTGACTATTAACGAACACAGTTGACACTCTCGGTGTAATATAGTCTCATATACTGATATTAAACTAAGATTTTGTTATCTTAGTTGACAGTCAGTCCAGTAGAAATGCTGGATACCACTTAAGTCCTTAGTATTAGATTCAAGTTGATGGCTAGAAAGAAAAACATGGCTGCTCCGACGCCTCCTCTGAAGGACGAAGCATTGCTTGATAAAGTAAGAGAGCTAGGTAACCTGAGCAAAGAAGAAAAAGCTAGAGCCTGTGGCTACTACACCGTGACAAAAAACGGAGTAGAGCGAGTCAATATGATGAAGTTCCTCAATGCCCTTATTGATGCGGAGGGGATTGAATTAGACAGCAAAGTCAATGGCAATGGTCGTGGCGGACGCAGTGCCAGCTATCGGATTAGTGTGCAGTCTAACGGCAATCTTCTGATTGGCTCGGCTTACACGAAACAAATGGGTTTACAACCAGGGGACCAGTTTGAAATCACCCTGGGACGCAAGCACATTCACCTTAAACAACTTGATGAAACAGAAGAAGAAGCACGTGAGGCATCCTGAGCCGAATAGACAAGGCTTAGAACGCCGTAATCGGTAAATGTGCTGTCGCTCAAAACGTCAGCATTCTCCCGTCAGTTATCAGCATTAGCGCTACTTGAAACGCTGTGCTTGCCAGCCATTCATGATGCCCTCAAGAGAACCAATCCACGAGGCTTTAAACGGTAAGCGTGGTTTGAAAAGGAGCCCATAAGCTTACTCTCTTGATAAACCCAGGCTCCCAAAACATTAGCTGTTTGCAAAGCTGGAAAGTAGCGCGTCAGCTGACTGCTGATAGCTTAATGCAAACCCGATCACTGTCTGTTACGAAAGCGGTGTATCAATTTCCATCCCCATTTATGGAAACTTCCCAATCTAGCTTTTAATCACTCAATTGGGATATTGTTTAAAGAACACCCAGTCAGGGGCATCATCAATTCTTCTGGCTGGCTTCAATTTCCATTGCTCAAGGAGACCAGTATTAAGCAATAAGTTGAACTAGATCAGCTTTTGCCAAATCCCATGGTCAGAAGACATCAAAATCAGTAGAGAAAGATAGGTTCCCCAGAATAAAATTACCATAAATTGTCTATCCCGTCGCGCAACCAGCATCCCTGCTATAACCATGGTTAAAGGGACACAAGCGAAGAACAGCCAGGAGCTGAGGTCAAAAGCTTTCCTAATCCCGAAGTGAAGCATCACAGTAATAGTAGCAACACCTAGTAGACTTAACCCAATACTCCAAAAACGGGGATAAGATTTGCTAGAAGGCCAATGCCAAATATCTGTCAGTTGGGCTCCACCAGCAAGGGCTAATGCTGGGTAAACTGGCAACACATACCCAGGCAATTTAGTGGCAATAAGGGAAATGGCGATCAAGTAACCGCCAGCCCATACCAGTACCAATTTAGCCCAGCCCCAATGGCGATTCTGCCAAGCCTGCTGTAACCAGTAGGAAAAGAACAGTAACCAAGGTGCGGAAAATTTTAAGATTTCCCCCAGGTAATACCAAGGGAGGCGATTTTGCCCATCCACTGCTGTCCAGATCGGGCGTAGGGACTCGTAGAGAATGGCTTTAGTTGTAGTAACGGCTCTTTGATCCTGTACCAGTAATGGAACAGTGTACCAAGCAAGAGCAGGACTATAGCCTAGGAGCAATCCCAACCACCAATAAGTAGACGTGAGGAGTCTGGGCGTATCCCATGCTAGAAACAACAGAGCGATCGCTGTGATCAACAATGCCACCAGGATCCCCTTAGTGAGGAAAATCAAGCCTAATCCGATCCCCGCTGCCAGTGACCAGCGTGAGTCCCGACGCGATCGCAACACACACCACATCATCAACACCACAAAGCACAGATTAGCTCCATCCAGGATTGCCATACGCCCATAATGGGCTATTGGTAAGAAAGTTAGGTAAATCAAGCTAGAGAAAATAGCCTTCTGACGGCAGGGGAAGATTTCTGTAGCAAGACCATATACTAGCAGTACCGACAGAACACTGAGGATGGCACCAGGTAAGCGTGTAGTCCACTCGTTGACACCACCAAACTGATAAGCCACCGCAATGAGCCAGGCTAGTAGGGGGGGGTGTTCAATTACGGTTTCACCTTCAAAAGTTGGGTAAAGCCACTGCCCAAATTCCCCCTTTGCTGAAAGTAGTTGAGTAGCCAGATGACTTATGCTTTGCTCTACCCCTTGCAACGAGCCACTGCCCAAATTGATGCTAAACAACAATAGTGCTGCCAGGAATAACCCTAACAGCGACAATCTCTCAATCCAGCGTTGAGTTCTACGTATCCGGTTTCCCGAGCCACCCCAAGTAAACGTTTTATGATCCATAAATTTACCTTTACCTTTACCTTTACCAATAATTCATAATTAAAGCTAGAAGTTTAACAAAAAACCATGAACGAAGCTAATTTTACCGTTCCCCACCAGACCACGAGCCATCATCCAATTTTTCGGTTCTACTTGGGGGATTATCCCAATGCTGCTAGCCATCTTATCTAATCTACTAACCCCGTTGTCTGGTGTTCTTAACCACAGCAGTATACTTTTTACCTTTAACCTTTCAATTATGTCGGAAAACTAATCGTCTCTAACTAATCGTCTCGCGCGAGCGTGAACAGGCAATTCTGTTGAAGCTGTTTACCGTCAGTGATAGAATGTCCGTTGTTGAAGTGACGGTGCTAAACTATCCAGCATAAATGAAAACTTAACTTTTTTTGAAATTACCAATCAACGTAGAAAAACCTTTGACCTATGAGTATGACTTATGAGTAGTGTGAGCTATGGGTCGAATTAATGATTAGATTGCTGACCAATGGCAAAGTCTGACAATTATACACAAGATAAACACAATATAAACAAAACTAATTAGACAAGTAGGAGCATGACATGGTAACAGACACTCTCAAACCTCCCCATGACTATTTACAGTGGCGTGGGTCTTATCTCCGGGAGGAACTGTTGCTCAGCAATGGTTTAAGTAAGGCACAACAGCAAACAGCTTTGCTTATAGTCTTGAGTAATTCAAACTTGAGTTTTTCGAATCGAGTGTAAGCAAAGTTAAAAAATCTTCTCCAGAATCCTTACCTGTTCACTGTTCCGAAGTTCCGAAGTTGCCTACTTATGTAATAAGTCCTATGAAAGTGATACACTACCAGGACACAAAGGGCATGCTTAAGATAGGCTATAGACGGTTTTATTACTGTGACCTATAGCTCTGTCATTGACCATCGACTGCTACGAGCAATGTTCTAGAACTTACCTCAAGTTCAGATTCACTGCTAACCGATCACTTGTTGACCAAGCCAGCCCATGGAGTTGAACACAGAATAATGAGGAATTTCTACCTAAGTTGATCACTTGCGACACTTACGCATATGGAAAGCTCATTTGAACTAACCCTACAGATGGTTATCGCCATCTTTGCTGGGATCAGTGCCCAGGTAATGGGTGAGTATTTAAAAATTCCCAGCATTGTCTTTTTGCTGATGTTTGGCACTCTACTCGGACCAGATGGCTTCGGTCTTTTGCACCCACAGAAGCTAGGGGTTGGTCTAGAGGTAATTGTTGCCCTCTCAGTGGCAGTTATTCTGTTTGAAGGAGGGCTCAACCTAGATCTGCGGGATCTGGGCAAAGTGTCTGGTAGTCTGAGAAATCTAGTTACCATCGGAACACTGATTACTCTGTTAGGAGGTGGCATGGCGGCTCACTGGCTAGGGGAGTTTCCTTGGCCGATTGCTTTTCTCTATGCCTCTCTAGTGGTGGTCACCGGACCAACGGTGATTAGCCCTCTGCTAAAACAGGTGAAAGTGGATCGACGTGTAGAAACCCTCCTAGAAGGGGAAGGGGTTCTCATTGATCCAGTCGGGGCAATTCTGGCAGTGGTTGTCCTGGACACAATTTTAAATAGTGATGCTGGTGCAAATGCAGCATTTGTGGGTCTAGGTCTTCGTTTAAGCATCGGTGCTGTTATTGGGGGCTTAGGGGGCTGGTTAATGGGGTTTCTTCTGAAGCAAGCACGCTTCATCTCAGAAGAACTCAAAAACTTGGTGGTACTGGCTGGCATGTGGGGTTTGTTTGGCTTGGCTCAGATGGTTCGCTCTGAATCCGGTTTGATGGCAACTGTAGTGGCTGGAGTAGTTATGGGAGCCTCTGACCTGCCTGAAGAGCGCTTGTTGCGACGCTTCAAGGGACAATTAACTGTCCTTGGGGTTTCCATGTTATTCGTACTGCTCTCCGCTGACCTCTCCATCGCCAGTGTGTTTGCCCTAGGCTGGGGCAGTATCTTTACCGTCTTGGTATTGATGTTGGTGGTGCGCCCCATCAGTGTGGTGGTTTGTACTTGGAATAGTGATCTCAATTGGCGGCAAAAATTATTTGTGTCCTGGATTGGTCCTAAGGGAATTGTCAGTGCTTCTGTGGCTTCCTTGTTTGCCATTCTCCTAACGGAACGGGGGGTTAATGGTGGTGACTCGATTAAAGCCTTGGTATTCCTGACAATTATGTTGACGGTAGTTTTACAGGGTTTGACCGCTCGCTGGGTCGCCAAATGGCTAAAACTTAACCCAGAGGAGGAGGCAACTGGTGCTGTAATCATCGGTTGTAATCCGATGAGCCGTCTGATTGCTCGTTTGTTTCAAGAGCGAGGAGAGTCGGTTGTGCTGATTGATACAGACCCAGAAGCCTGCCAAAAAGCAAGGGACGAAAATCTGCGAGTTTTCCAAAGCAGTGGTTTGGATGTGGATGTTCTAGAAGAAGCTGGGCTGGAATCGGTGGGAACTTTCCTAGCAATGACCAAGAATGGTGAGATTAACTTGGTATTGGCTCAACGAGCAGCAGAGGAGTTTAATCCACCGCGAGTCTTAGCAGTGTTTCCTCGTGACCCCCAAGTCAATAGCAACAACAATAAAACCAAGGTTAATCAGGCCTTCATTGCACAACTACCGATCAAAACTTGGATCCAGTACATTAATGATGGGCAAATCAAGTTGGGCAAAACCACTCTCAAGGAAGCTGGATTTGGTTTTCAGCGAGCTCATCTCAACGCCTTAATTCGCTCTGGAGAACTGGTACCTTTGCTACTGGAGAGGGAAAAGAGTTTTCAAGTGGCGAGTGGGAATGAAGATTGGCAACCGGGGGATAATATTATTTACTTGCTCCATGACCCTAGACCAAAACTTCTGAAGCGTTTATCCGGTGGGACTTCTTCGTCTCGTCTGGCCCTCGAAAAGCTACCCAAAGTGGAGGAATTGCCAATTGCTACAGGGGCATCGAATACAACAGTAGATGAAAGTGTGAATTAGCTGTAGCACCTAGAAACCAAATAATGGCATTAAAGGATAATGCCATTATTTGGGATCTAACCCAATAAAATCCACAAAACCTGTTATCAGGTTATCCAATCAGTTTAAATCCGTTGCAAGTTAATTTGATAACTTGTTTTAGCAATAAAAGAGATTGACTTTACCAGAAATGGGGACAAGTTTAACCCTAAATCGCTGGTGATTGATTTTATTATTATATCATGTCAGGATAATTACCCTTAATAAAAATCTCCCTATCTCCCTATCTCCCTATCTCCCCATCTCCCCACACCTCCCACCCTCTA